>CAZOGT010000006.1:0-23677 GCA_964579015.1 uncultured Acidobacteriota bacterium
GGTTCAGCCAATAAAGAACCATCTTCAGAAATGGCGGTAAGGGTTATTAACCTGGTTTCCGACATCGGATTGACCAGCCTTATATGGGTCTCCATTCCAGTACCGCCGACTCCGGGGCCGCTGGCCAGTTGAGCGGAATAAAGCCTCTTCGCACTGGACGGTGCCAGAGCATTGACAGCCATCGTTGTCCCGCTCTCGGGAAAATCAATCCGGCTGAACCCAATAACTCCCAGGCCTGCCGTGGTTTCGACTTCAAGGAAGCATTCAAAGGGAAGGTTGACCTCACCGAAAAGCTCCTTTCCAGTGGCCAGAAGCATTCCCTTGGCCGGAATGGTTTTTTCCAGTTCAGCTACATCATCACCCCTCTTGAAAACGGTCATCTTTAGATCGACAGCGTTTTCAAACGGATTGACCAGGGCAATGTTAACCTCTTCGGTTTCCCCGTACCTGGGCTGAACGCCGGATTCCAGAACGGTGCTGAAATAGAGCTTCTGAAGAGGCATGCTTTGGGTTGCCGCTCCGTCCAGCATTCGAAGATCCGCAGAGCCAAATGTGAAAAAACTGCCCAGCATTTCATCCGAAGCAGCTTCCACCCAGGAAATCCGGGGAACGTCATCAGTGACCCCGAAAAACTCGCTTCCCAGGCGGGCCATCTGCCTCCCGGGACCGACATCCAGGTCGACTGGATTTACCGGGGTGCCCAGTTTCTGCCCCTCTTCTCCCCATGCCGTAAGCTTCAACCCTGCCGCACTGGACCCATAGTTCGAAAAGGCCATCCCGGTGAAAATTCCCGGTCCGCTCTCCCACAAGGGGAAAGCTGAAATCACGGCTTCACCTGCCGTCACGCTGACTTCAGCCGACCTGCTGCTGGTTAGCGGGTTCCTGTTACGTTCATGCTTGAATGATCTGGTAGTCACTGAAAAACGGTATTCCCTGGCCGGCTCCAGCCCGGTAACAATCATGGAGGATGCCTCTTTATCTGCAGTGATGCCGGCCTGGGCAAGACAGGACCCTTCTTCGGACTCCTTTATGCAGACTTCATAGCCTCCATCATAGTCCTGAAATGCTATCGGGTCCCACTGCAGCAGCACCCGGTTGCTTTCCTGATAATGCCCGGACCAGGGAAGAGGGGCCAACGCCCGGGCCCTGAGATTATCCACCTCGACAGTCTGGGTGGCAGCCCAGGCCCGCCATTTTGAATCCATATAAGCCCTTGTCTCGGGATCATCGGTATAGAGGGCATTGTACCTAATCATCGAAGTAGGCCCATAGTAAGGGAAGGAGTTCTTGGTATTCACATTCGTTATGTTCATGAAACTCTGAGGCACAGGTCCACTCAGCTTGTTGGCTGACAATTGCAACACATCCAACCCGACGAGATTACCCAGCTCTTCAGGCAGAACTCCCTCGAGTTCATTGACGGCGAGATTCAAGGAGGTCAAGGATGTCAGGTTTCCAATTTCAGATGGAATAGCCCCACTCAATAAATTGGCGGACAGGTCCAGAAAACCCAGGCTTGTCAAAGCTCCGATCTCAGCCGGAATTGCACCATCCAGGCTGTTTTCGCTCAACGAAAGTGACTCAAGATTCGCCAGGCTTCCCAATTCTTCTGGAATCTGCCCATCCAGTTCGTTTTCATCCAGGTCGAGGCTGATTAAACTGCTGAGGTTGCCCAGTTCAGGAGGTATTTCTCCCTGCAGTTGATTTTCGCTTATATTCAGCCTTTCCAGGTTGCCCAGGTTTCCCATTTCTGAAGGGATCTCTCCCTCAAGGCCGTTCTCCCTGAGAAACAATCCTGTAAGAAGTCCCAGCGAACCAATTTCAGGCGGAATCGGGCCGCTCAGATTATTCTCCCCCAAATCCAGGACGCGGAGGTTACCAAGATTGCCAATCTCCGGCGGAATGCTCCCGGATAATTGATTCCGGCTCAGGTCGAGCTCTTCCAGGCCGGCCAGATTTCCAATCTCAGGCGGAATACTCCCGGTCAGGGTAGGATGCTGGCCATCCACCCGAAAGATTCTCAAGTGGGCCAGGTTGCCAATTTCCGGGGGTATCGGGCCTTCTCCGCTGTAAAAATCTTCCAAATCAATTTCGGTCACGTGGCCATCTTCCACGACTACGCCCATCCAATCCTCTACAGGGGAAGTCTCCCTCCACCCGTCAACCGGCACAGGAACCGATCCTTCCCAGACGAACCACTCCCCGGCTGACTGATGGAACGCCACCAGCGCTTCACATTCCGCCTGCGGGATGCCGGTTACTGCTTCGTTGGTGCAGTCGCAGGTTGCGGCTGCAGGGATTGAGAAAAACAAAAAAAGTATCATTAGAAACTGGAAAAGAAAAATTTTGCGCATGGTCCTAGCCTTTGCGAGTCCGGCAGGAAGGGAACGTCAGGACCTGTCTCCTCAATCCGGCGAACAGTCCTTCAGGGTCGAAACTCTAGAATATTGGTTTTTTCAGGCAATTGCCCTCTTGGAGATATGAGAGTACAGATGCCTGGTTCCCTGAAAAGTTGCAGGAATGATGAAGATTTTCAATGAAAGAATCCGGAATCCGGCCGCCCGGCCTGGGATCGACAGACCGGGCAATCCGGCATCACTGGCTCATCACGGATTCGCTGCGGGTGTAGGCTTTTTCAAAGTAGGTTTTGGCCACTTCCTGGGCGTTGTTGTAGTCGATTCCGCTGTTGATGGCCTTGCGGTATTCGGCCCTGGCCCGCTGGCGCTGGCCCAGGATATCGTAGATCTGGCCCAGGTAGATATGGCACCAGGTTTCCACCCATTCCGGCTGAAGGTCACCGTTGAGGGCCTCGCGAATGGAATTGGCGGCATTGGAGTAGCTGGCCTGTTCGAAAAAGACCTGTCCCAGCCGGAAATTGGCGAGGGAGCTGCGGCGGTTCATGTCCACGGCGCTCTGGTATTCATCAATGGCTGAAACAAATTCACCCGCCTCACGGTACTCGTCACCGAGGGCGATAAAGACATTGAGGCGCATCCGGTCCGAATCCATAAGGATCTTGCCATCGGGATCAATCTCGATACTGGTAGGAAGTTCCTCAGTTTCAAATGTGAAGGAGGTACGGAGGCCATTGACCATCATCTGCTCTTCCTCGCTCTCGCCCCTGGTCTCAATCAGGAGGTCCATCGGCATACGGAAAAGGTCAATATCCTGGATAACCTGACCACGAATCCTGTAGCCGCCTGATTTAAGCTTGAAAACAGTATAGTCAATTTCCATTTCCGGTACGCCTATGGATTCGATCCACTGCACAAAGAACCAGTTATACTCCTGCCCGGTATTCTCCTCCAGCAGCCTTATGAAATCCGGGATCGAGGCAGAATCTTCCCTGTACATGTTGTAAAACTGGACAATGATCTCACTTAAGACATCCGGCCCCACCAGCTGTCCGAGCATGTAGAGCACCCAGGCCCCCTTGGAGGCAACAATGGAATTGTAGGTCTCAGACCCTATGCTTAAGCCTACTCCTGCCTGAATAGGAGCGGTTTCCTGGTACTTGAGGGCGTTGATTGCCTGGCGGTTCAGCTCGGTCCGGAAGAGTTCCGGATCCTTGCTGCCTATATACTGCAGGGCCGCATAGCCGGCAAAGCCGTCTCTCAGCCAGGCATCGCTCTCCCCGCTGAAGCGTACTGAAACTCCCCACCACAACTGGGCCAGCCTCCTGGCATATTCCCAGTCAGGCATCCGTTTATCGTTCAACAGGGTTTCTTCCAGGAGCATTACGCCCCGTTCCACGGGAGAATCCAGCACATGGTTTCCAACCTGCACCAGGTTCAGGCTTTCAACGGGCAGGCCCCCGTAGAGGGCTTTATAAAATTCGAGCATTCCCGACAGCATCTCGGTCAGCGGCTCAAGGTCCTGTTCAAAATCAGGCATAACATAGTAGGTTACCGGGAGGGGAAATCCTTCTGCCTCCTGGCGGTAATAACGGGAAACCAGGAGGGGAACACCGGTAAGGGGACTTTCGCTTTTCCAGGTAAAGACCTCGGTAATACCCAGGGTATCGATGGAATCGAGCCGGCCCGGGCCCACGGCTGTAAAGCCAAGGGGAACCGTGGCTTTGAGGGTCACGCTTGCCGCATCCATAGGGAACCGGTGGGAAGGGAACCAGTAACCGCTGTTCAGCAGGACCGCTCCGTCAGGGGAAATCACTGCTGACTGGTCTTCAGGAACATCAAGGAACGCATACTCTTCAGCATTCAGCATCCCTTCGAAATCCATGTATAGTGTGCAGCTGTCACCTTCCTCGAAAAATTCATCCCTCTGGATTCGGATCCTGTCGGAACGGACTCCTCCGGGCCTCAATGAGTACTGGTGCTCATCTTCTCCCTGGACTCTCAGCAGGACCAGCTGTTGGTTAAAGTCAAAATCAAGAAACATGGTCCTTTGCAGAACAAGAAGCTCCACAGCTACCCGCCCCTGTAAAAACGCTTTTTCAGGTGTAATTCCCACCTCTATCTCATAGGATTGGACATCCATCAGAGGCTGCTCACGATTGGGGGCCTGGGAAAAGGCAGGGACACCCATTCCCAGGAAAAGGCCGATGGCCGCAATTATTAATCTTGTCCCTTTAATCCTCATTCTATTCCGCCATGCTATTTTTAAAGCCGCCCCGGGGGAATTCCCCGGGCCGGATTTCAGTTTAGTCTTTTATTTAGTTGAACCTCAAGCAAAAAACTCTCATTTTTCTATAATCTCCGAAGCCTGAAAAAGGCCTCAATTATCTCCTCAGCAGCCCTTCGATCCGCTTCCTGCTCACCAAGCCGCCCGGCCACCTGCCGGAATGCTTCCCGCAGTCTCTCTCTCTCATCGCTGTTCTTGAGGATAAACCTGATATACGAGCCTATACCTTCGGCGGTTGCATTTCCCTGGATAAATTCCGGGACCAGCCGCTTCTCCGCCACCAGGTTGGCCAGGCAGAAGGTGGTAGTCCGTACAAAGGGCCTGAGCAGAATGTAGCTGGCCAGGGGAAGGCGATACACCATGGCAAAAGGCACCCCGAGAAGCAGGGTTTCCAGGGTTGAGGTCCCGCTTTTCACCACTGCGCAGTCCGCGCGGGCCAGCAGCTGATAATCATTATCAACTACGGCTGCATCAAGGCCCTTACCAGCGGCGAAGCTCACTACCTTTGCTTCAAGATAGAGCCGGCTGATTTCCGGGGCGCGAAAGATCAGGAAGCGGGCATCAATGTCCCGTGCGGCAAAAGCCGCGGCCTCCAGAGCTATCGGCAGGATCTGCTCCACCTCCTTGATTCTGCTCCCCGGGAGAAGGGCCACCGTCGGTTTTTCGTTCCCGGTCCCTTCCTTGAAACCCGGCTCCTTTCTCAGGGATGCCAGCCTGGCCGCAGTCGGATTCCCCACATAAACGGCTTTTACTCCATGTTTTCTGTAAAAGGATTCTTCAAAAGGAAATATCACCAGCATCAGGTCCACGTACTTCCGGATCTGCCTGATCCTGGACTTTCTCCAGGCCCATAGCTGGGGGCTGATAAAGTAGCAGACGGGGATTCCGGCCTGTTTCAGCTTACGGGCCAGGGGCAGGTTGAAATCAGGAAAATCAACCAGCAGCGCCAGGTCCGGCTTATTGTTCCTGACCCTCTTGAGGACCTGTTTGCGGAGACTCAGGTAATTCTTCAGGTTTCCCATGGCGGCTTTAGGCCCGATGGCGGACAGCCGGGATACGTCCAGCATTATTTCCGCTCCCTGGTCCCGCATCTTTTCTCCCCCGCTTCCGAACACCCTCCACTGAACGTCAGGAGAAAGCTGCTTCAGGTATCTCACCACCCCTGATGCATGCGCCTCCCCGGAGGTCTCCCCGCAGACCACCAGGAGTGTACGGAGCTTTTTACTGCTCAACCGGAAGCCCCCTTTCAATCCACCCTCCGCCCAGGACCAGGTCTCCCTGGTAAAAAACCGCTGCCTGTCCGGGAGTAACCGCGGACTGCGGTTTTACGAATTCGACTTTAACGCCTTCGCCGCAGCCTCCGGGCCGGGCCGGGCTGATGATGCCCCTGCACGGGCGGTGGTTGGACCTGATTTTCACCTCCGCTTCAAAGGGCATTTCAGGAGCAGTCCCTGCGATCCAATTGACATCCGTCGCCTCCAGCGACCTGCTGAAGGTATCCTCCCGGTACCCAAGAACCAGGGAATTCTGCTCCTTATTGAGTTCCAGCACGTAGAGCGGGCGGCTGTGGGCGATACCCAACCCTTTTCTCTGTCCGATGGTATAGCGGTAAAGCCCCTGATGGCGGCCTAAAGGGGTCCCGTCCTTAAGCAGTACCGGCCCTTCACGGTCCAGGTCCCGGAATTCTCCGGAGAGGGGGCCTTCCCTGTTCGCACAGTAGGCCCGGATAAACCCTGCGTAATCACCGTCCGGGATAAAACAGATCTCCTGGCTTTCGGGCTTGTCGGCTATCCTGATCTTCCTGTTCTCCAGCATCGCCCTTATTTCAGGCTTGAGGAAATCACCTACCGGAAAGATAAGGCGGGACAGGAGCTCCTGGTTCAGTTCGAAGAGGAAATATGACTGGTCCTTCTCCTGGTCCCTCCCCCGCAGGAGCGTCTTCCTTCCCCGGGAATCCTCTCCGATCCGGGCATAATGCCCGGTGGCAATGTAATCAAAACCCTGCTGATCCGCATAGCTGACCAGGCTGTCGAATTTCATGAACCGGTTGCATCTTATGCAGGGTATCGGGGTGCGGCAGGAAAGGTAGCTGCTTACAAAAGGCACTATTACCCTCTCTTCAAAAAGGTCTTCTCGTTCCAGCACCGCCAGGGAAACGCCCAGGCTCGAGGAGATACCGCCGGCATCACGCACCGCGGCCGGAATTCCGCCTTCCGCTGTTCCCTTCCAGGCGTGCCCGGAAGGGTTCCAGAGGTGCAGGGTACAGCCTGCAACCTGATAATTCTTTCCCTGCAGGAGAAGAACCGCTGCTGAACTGTCAACGCCTCCGCTCATTGCTACCAGAACTTTTTTCATATCATTGCAAGAATCCCTATTATTTCATTAATTGGAGGAGCAGGAAGACAAAATCTTCCCGCCGCGGAGCATTTCCGGGTTATCAGAAGGCATGGGCATTTCCCATCCTTCCAGCCTGGGCTGGTCAGAAGCGGAACGTGTAGTTGACCTTGATCCTGGCTGAACTCTCGCGGATATCAAATCTTTCCAGGGGATCAAGAGCCAGTGAGTTCCATGCCAGGACAATATCGTTTCCCGGCTTCAGGATCCAGTGCAGTCGTGACTGCCACCCCATTTCCTGCGAAAGGTTGTCGTACTGCACGTAATTATCCAGGGTAAGCCGGGGAGTAAAGAGGAAATTGCAGTTGGCCCGGTAGACGTCCGCTGTGAAATCCCCGCCCGGGAGATCGACCAGGCGATGTTCCAGGGTCCCTCCGACAAAGACCGGCACAGCTATTTTCCAGCCCATTGCGATTTCATAATCAGTGCGGTTTCCGTCATAGAATCCTCCGGTTTCAACACTGAGCGCTGAATAAAACACCCGGTGCTGGGCGCTTACAAAATCAAGGCCCCAGCGGTGGAATGAATATCCGCCGGCAGGAATCGCAATATCATCCCGGATATTGAAACCCTCTTCCAGGAACTCGTAGTGGGACGAGGTCTTCAGGCCGATCGTATCGCCTGTGAGGAAACGGAGGGACAGCGGGGCAACCCCGATTGTCCTGGTTTCCAGGCGGTTGTGCATATCGGTTATGTAATCAATTGCCAGCCCGGTGGTTGCCTGCAGGATTCCCCATCTGCCGGGGCGTGGCCCAAGGGCGGCATCCAGGTAGCTTCTACGGATTCCGGTGCGCGGAACAAAACCCACTCCTGCTCTGAAATCATCCTCAATCGCCTGGTAGCCGGCAGTCAGTTTCACCAGGTCATTGGGAAGGCTCAGCTCAGTTCCCCAGGCCGCGCCCCGACCGATGACGCCTTCCGTTTCAGATACCAGGCCGTAGGCGAGAAAAGCCAGGTTCTTGCTCCCTCTGAATCTGCTGGTGGCGAGCCTGAGATCGACACCCAGGACACTGTTACGGTCCGAAGAAAGAGCGTTTCCATCAGTCGCAATCATGCCGAACGCGGATTCTCCCAGGAAATTGCGGTTGACCCGGACCACTCCGAAATTCCTGGCTCCATTCTCCCGGTCGTCCAGAATGTCCAGCCCCCCGATTTCCCAGTCCCCAACCTTCCCGGTTATCTTGGCCCCGGTAATGATGGGAATCGGGTTGCCGGAATCATCCAGGCCGAGACGGCGGGAGAAAAAGGGTACCAGGGTGTTGCTTTCCGCCGGTCCAAACTCAAAGTAATTGGATCCGTCCAGGAAAAAATCTCGTTTTTCGGGAAATTTCAGGGCGAACCTGGTCAGGTTTATCTGGCGGGCATCCACCTCAGTCTGGGCAAAATCAGTATTAACGGTAACAGCAGCTTTAAGCCCCGGGGTGATCTGGTAGAAGACATCCACTCCCGCCTCAATAGGGTAGCCGGTCTCCCCACCCTCTTGGTAATCCATTCCGGCTAGCCCGTAGGGGAGTACGTCCAGCCCTACTCCCTGGGTGATTCCGTCAAGCCCAGTCAGCCGACCGCCGTCAGAGACCTTGAAATTATACCCGTCCAGGTTGGCTTTGGGCCAGAAGGAACTTTCCGACTTCTTCTTGATGTGGCGGATCAGGGTCAATCCCCAGGCCGATTTCCCGGGAGCAAAACCCATGGTCTTGAAGGGCAGCACGATTTCAGCTTCCCAGCGGTCTTCCAGGATGACAGCCCTGCCGTCCCACAGCCCGTCCCACTGCTTGTTGAAAACCGCACCGTTCCTGCTGATCAGGGCATCGCCGATGCTTCCGCGGGGACCGATCTGGAACCAGTACCCATTGCGCCGGTCGAGGAACGTATCGAGGATGATCTGTACCCGGTCGTCATTGCCGAGGCTTACGTCACGGGCCATCTCCTTGGCGGTGATCTGTTCGGGGTTCCCGTAGCACTTCATGCCTATATAAAGATTATCTTTGTCGTAACAAAAATAGAATTCAGTCGGCTCGCTGCCAGGTTCCCCAAAATCAGGCTCCCTCTGGTAAAAGGCGGTAACTTTCCCGGAAATCCTCCAGATATCTTCATTGACCAGTCCATCCAGAACCGGGGGATCTTCAACAAAAACAGCGGTTACATCATCATCGGCATCCAGGGTCGACCCCCACAGCGCCGTACCGAACATCAATATGACAGTTAACCGCCCGAGTACTCTTTTCATACGCCTGCCTTTTCCGGATATGCAAGGGTTCTCCGCCGGTTACCGCAATACCTGGATCCGCGATCCGCGCAAGCCCGCGAGAAGCGGACTGCTGATTTTTCCCTGCAAAACAACAAGGACGTCAGGGCAGCACCTGCAGCCCTGACGTCCTTTTGAGAGGAGGTTCATCAATATATGAGCTTTATTCGCCTGTCATCAGTCCTGTATATATTACACCTTTATCCCTGAATAGAAAATGATTTGCTTCAGGCCGCCAACTGCTTTTTCAAAGCTTCCCGGCCGTAATACAGCCTTGATTTAATTGTTCCTTCGGCAACATTAAGGTCCTCGGCAATCTCCTTGATAGTATAGCCCTGCAAATCATGCATGCTGACTACCAGCTGGTGCTTCCTTCCCAGCCTGGACATGGCGGTTTGAATCCTGTTCTTGATTTCCTGCCGCTCCACGTTCCGGAGAGGATCGAGCGACCTGGAGTCCGGGAGTGTCCAGTTTTCAGAAATATCTTCCTCAACACGGTTCAGGTGCTTCTTGTTCCGGCGCAGCATTTCGAGGCAGACATTCACTGTTATCCGGCTGATCCAGGTGGACAGTTTGCTTTCTCCGCGAAAGGTCCTGATGGCCCGGTAGACATTGATCAGGCTTTCCTGCATGGCATCCCTGGCAAAATCTTCGTCCCTGAGAATCCTGTAGGCTGTCATGTATATTCTTCTGCCGTAATTGTCAAACAGCACCTGGAAAGCAGATTCATCCTGTTTTCTCAGTCCCGCTATCAAGGCTTTTTCCGCAACAACGTTATTTTCGCTTCTGTTTCTTTTCATCTTTATCTCCTGCCTACTTGTTAGCACGGAGTGTTCCAGAAAACTAAGATACTGAAAAATAAGGATTTATTTAAGCAGAAGAACATCCGCCCAGATTGCTGCTGTTAAACCTTTTAACAGCTATAAGTAGACGTTTCCAGGCTAACGTGTGGAAATTGGGGAAGTTAACAGCTGTTAAATAAATTTACAGAGCTGTAAGGCTATTCAACACCCTGGTATTCTTTGAGCCTGGAAATGATGGTCTGGCGGGTGATGCCAAGGTCTTTGGCGGCGAGGCTTTTATTGTAATCGTTAATTTTAAGCGCCTCCAGAATCAGTTCTTTTTCCAGGAGAGCCAGCTGTTCTTTGAGCGGCCCTCTGGCGGTCTTCTGCCGTTGTGCGTAGCGGATATGATCCGAAAGCAGTTCCGGTCCGATGAACTCCCCGGGCTCCGCAAGGATGACCAGCCGTTCTATTTCATTCTCAAGTTCCCTTACATTACCGGGCCAATCGAAGTTTTTGAGCGTTTCATAGGTTGCCGGCTTGAATCCGGGAATGATTTTCCTTTCCCGTCCGGAAACTTTTTCCAGAAAATAGTCCGAGAGCAGGGGCACATCATCCTTTCGGTCTCTAAGCGGAGGGACGGCCACTGCAAAGACGTTCAAACGGAAGAAGAGGTCCTGGCGAAAGGAGGAGTCCTCGACCATTGTTAAAAGTTCCCGGTTGGTTGAAGCTATGATCCTGACATTCACCGGCCTCGGCTTTGTCTCTCCGACCGGAAGGATTTCCCCTTCCTGTATCACCCTGAGAAGCTTCACCTGCAGTTCAAGCGGAGCCTCCCCGATCTCGTCCAGGAACAGGGTGCCTCCGTCCGCCTGCTCAAAATATCCTTTGCGGGTTTCCGATGCTCCGGTAAAGGAACCTTTACGGTGGCCAAAAAAGGAGCTCTCCACCAGGTCCCTGGGAATTGCCCCGCAGTTCACAGCCACGAAGTTGCCCTCCTTGCGGTGGCTGTTCTTATGGATATAGCGGGCCAGGAGTTCCTTTCCGGTCCCGGTTTCTCCCTGGATCAGGACGCTGGAATCAGTTGAAACTACTTTATCCAGCATCTTTATCAATCGTTCCATCGGCTTGCTCTGGAAAAGTATTCCGGACGGCTCCTGCCGTAATCCTTCCACCTCCTCCCTGAGGCGGAGATTTTCCCTGGCGAGGGCATCATTGATTTTTTCCAGTTCACTGGAAAGGCGTTCATTTTCACGGCGAAGCTCCCAGCTTTCAAGCTCCTTGCGTACCGCTTCTCTCAGGGAGACCGGCTCCCAGGGCTTGGTGATGTACCGGTGCACCTGTCCCTCATTAATGGCGTCCATGAGGTCCTCCACCTCTGTATAGCCGGTGAGGATGATCCTGACGCTGTCGGGACTCAGTTCAAGGGACCGGGAAAGGAACTCCACCCCGCTCATGGAGGGCATTTTCTGGTCGGTGATAATTGCAGCTACCGGTTGTTTTTCAAGGATTTCCAGGGCTTCTTTCCCGCTGGCGGCTTCGAGCACGGTATAAGTCCCGGCAAAGGTACGCTTCAGCTTCTGCAGATTGGCGATCTCATCATCGACTATCAGAATCTTGAACTTCATTTGCCTTCCCCATCCGGGAAAAGAATGGTCCGAAAATAATTGCTCATATCCATAAAAGAAACCGGATCATCCGGCTGCCTCCCGTTGGTGCCGGTGCGCGGTATCCTTTACCCTCTCATTATATCCTGTCCATTAATCCTGCGGGAGAGAAGCATGCCGTGCAAATTCCGGGAATCACGGGTTTTGCGGGGACTTTTTATGTTTAATCGGCAGGCTTACGCAAAATCTGGTGCCTTCGCCCGGCTTGCTGCTGACGGTTATGGTCCCCTGATGGTCCTGAATTATGGCATAGCTGATACTCAGGCCCAGCCCTGTTCCCGCGCCAACCGGCTTGGTCGTAAAAAAAGGCTCGAAGATATGTTCCAGCTGATCGGGAGTCATCCCCTGTCCATTGTCCTCGACAATTATCTCCACATATCTCCCGGCCTTCCTGGTGGTTATGGTTATTTTTCCCTCCCCGGGAATAGCCTGCCCGGCATTGATCAGAAGGTTCATCAATACCTGGTTTATTTTCCCGGCCTGGCATTCGACCATGGGGACCGACCCATATTCCTTTATGATCCCGATCCTGCCTTTGAACTCGTTTTGAAGAAGGTTGAGGGCAAGATCAATGGCTTCATGAAGATCGATCGCCTTGAATTCCCCGGTTTCCGTTCGAGAGAAAGTCCGCAAGTCCCCCACAATGGAATGAATCCTTTCGGCGCCTTCTTCAAAATTGTCTACCAGGGTTCCAAGGTCTTTTATGATGAACGAATAGCCGATTTCCTCCTTGAATCTCTCAACTCTTTTTCTGTCGCCGTTTTCCAGTATTGACATCTCTTCATAAAGGGCCACAAGGCTCTCAAGTTTACTGATATAGTCGCGGAGGAAACCCGTGTTGCCATAGATGAAATTAAGGGGATTCTTGATTTCATGGGCAATACCGGCTACCAACTGTCCGAGGGAAGCGAGCTTTTCACTCTGGACCAGCTGGAACTGGGTTTCCTTCAGTTCATGATAGGCTTCGGCCATTTCCCGGTTGGCCTCTTCCAGCGCCCTGGTCCGGGCCTGGACCTTTTCTTCCAGGTTCTTGTTCAGGCTGGTCAGCTGCCGGCTCCTTTCCTCCAGTGATTCCGCCATAAAATTGAAAGACCGGGCCAGCCGGCCGATTTCATCCGAGGACCTGACTTCGGCCCGCCGGGAGAGGTTTCCCATGGCCAGCTGCTGGGCGCTGCGGGTGAGGTCCTTGATCGGGACTGAGAACTTGCGGGCGATATGGAAGGTAAGAATCACGACAAGAAGGCTGGTCAATGAGACTACGGCTATTAGAATGACCCTGAGTTCCCTCACCGAGGAAAAGATATCTTCTTCACTTAGGCTGACCGCGCAGGTCCATCTGAAGAAATCATTATTAAGATAAGAGAGTCCTGTGATTTTTTTGACACCCTCAGGGAACTCAAACCTCTGGGTAAATACCCGGTCTTCAATAGCCTGCTGCAGTACCAAAAGGCCAAGGTCTTCTCTCAGCCTGGTGTCGTACAGCCCGTTCAAGGGTAGAGTTTCGGCCTGGTCCGGGGCTGCTTTATTCCGGTTCCTTCTATACTGGCTGGCGATTATTGTGTTGTTGTCACCGGAAATCAGGAAAGCCTCCCCGGAATTGAGGGCCCGCGCATCGAGATCTTCCTCTACCTTGTCCGTGATTTCCTGGATATACTCCCAGTTCATCAAAGCCAGGACACCGCCGACGACCAGGCTCCTTTCGTTAAAAACAGGAGCTGAAAAACCGAGGGAATAACGCTTCGCTTCGTCAACCCCTTCATATCGATAAAGCCTGTTGACCAACGGTGAGATGTGGCGTTCCAGGTACCCGATCCTGCCGCTCCGTACTTTCTGGAGCCATCCCGAATCAGGAGTGTAGTCCAGCATGTTCTGTCCGATTAACCCGTTGATCTCAGTTTCATTCAGAAGGCGGGGGGACCCGACCCTGGCCTGCCGGTCAATGGTATTGATCTGTATTATGTCCCCTTCAGCATCAAACAGCAGAATAATGTCGTAAACCTCATGGACAATTATCATTTTATTGAGAAGGTTGGTGGAAGAAGCCGCATCCCCCAGTTCAAGGCTGCTCACAAACTCATTGTGCAGGGTCATGGATACGGTCTCTTCCATTTTTTCAAGCAGGGTAAGCTGGATCTGGTCTGAGATTTCAGCCGCCATCTGCTGCAAAAAAAGCACAATCCGGTCTTCGGTGATTTTCTCCCTGGCGACAAAATAGGAAAAAACGGAGATTCCGATCAGAGGAACCAGGCAGAGAGGTAATATGAGGCTCAATAACTTTTGTTTAAGGCTGTTCATGGGTACTGGTTACTTAGTACGATAAACCAAAAAAAAGGCTCAATCAAACCATAAAGAGTTGCTTTACGGACCGCGAAGGGGTTATCATCCTGCCTGTTTGGAATCCAGGGGGAAGAGAATCCCTGTCCCAATCAAGCTTGAATACCGGGGTGCGGTGCAGTGTTGCTGGACTTCGGTACTGAATTTTGTTAAAGTTAGCGTCTCGTAAAAACGTTGTTTAAGTAAACTTAAATTAAAGAAATAGAAGACAACATGACACTGAAGAAAGAAAACAAGAGCCAGCTTGTTCTGGATTATCAGAAACACAAGACAGATACCGGATCACCGGAAGTCCAGATTGCCCTTCTTACCGCCAGGATCACTGAACTCACTGAGCATTTCAAGACTCACAAGAAGGACCATCACTCAAGGCGAGGGCTCCTGAAGATCGTCGGGCACAGGAGAAGGCTTCTTGACTACCTCAAGAAAAAAGATTTCAATCGCTACAAGGAAACGATTGAACGTCTTGGCATAAGAAAATAATAGAGCAGAAAACCCGAGTAGAGGCGCCGGAAAACCGGCGCTATCCTTCCTTTTCCTCCCGAAACTTCCCGGAATATTCAAGCCAGGAAAGACCTGCACGTTTCTTTGTGCTAATCTTACTTGCATAAAGTAACTAAATAGGTATAAAAATCAACACGATAATCTCCGGTTGGGAGAGTCTATTTCGACAGGTTCTTAAGTCAGCGTTGCTTCAAGCTTTAGGGCCCGTCCAAGTGGACTCTCTCCCCGGAACATTTTTCATTCTGAAAAGAGGACACTTATGAGTACTACAGTCAAATTTACTGCTGGCGGGCGCGAAATGACCATTGAAACCGGTCGCATTGCCAAGCAGGCCAATGGTTCAGCATACGTACAGTGCGGAGATACCGTTGTTCTGGTCACCGCATGCTCTGCCAGAGAACCCCGAGAGAACCTTAATTTTTTCCCGTTAATCTGTGATTACCGGGAGTACACTTACGCCGCCGGAAAAATCCCCGGAGGATTCTTCAAGAGGGAAGGAAGGCTTTCGGAAAGAGAGACCCTGACCAGCCGCCTGATTGACAGGCCTCTGCGTCCGATGTTCCCGGAAGAATACAAGTGTGAAACCCAGATAATCGCTTCTGTTTTTTCCCTTGACCCTGACATCAATCCTGACGTAATGGCTATCAATGGAGCCTCAGCCGCATTGTGCAGTTCCGATATTCCCTTCCCCTATCCGATTGCTGCCGTCCGCATGGGCTACGTCGATGATCAGCTGATCGTTAATCCAACAGCCCAGGAATCCGAGGAAAGCAGACTCGACCTGATTGTTGTCGGATCAGCGGAAGCCATTGTGATGGTTGAAGCCGGAGCCAGTGAGCTTTCGGAAGAGACCATGATCGAAGCCCTTAACCTGGCCCATGAAGAAATAAAGAACATAGTTAAGGCGATCAACGAATTCGCCGGCAAGGTGAATAAGGCCAAGAGGGAAGTACAGCCCTCTGAGCTAGATCCTGAAGTAGTGAAGACCGTGGAAAAGAAGGCTCCGGCCCTGATTCGCGAAGCCCTGTTCATCAAGGACAAGCTGGAGAGCGAAAGGACCATGGATGACCATAAAAAATCTATTGTCGCCCTTTTTCCCGAGGAGGAGGAAGCCAGCAGAGCACAGGCCGGATCTGTGTTTGACAGAATTAAGGAAGAGCTGTTCAGAAAAATCCTTCTTGAGGAAGGCCTTCGCCCTGACGGAAGGAAATTCAATGAGATCAGGCCCATCACTTCCGAAGTCAGCCTGCTTCCCAGGCCTCATGGCTCTGCCCTGTTTACCAGGGGTGAGACCCAGGCAATAGTAGCCGTAACCCTGGGTACCGGAGACGATGCCCAGAGGATTGATGACCTGATGGGTGACAGGTCCAAGAGTTTCATGCTTCATTACAATTTCCCTCCCTTCAGCGTAGGTGAAGTCCGCATGCAGCGCGGCGCCGGCAGGCGGGAAATCGGGCACGGCGCCCTGGCTGAAAGGGCTCTCCTTCCGGTTCTTCCTGAGGAAGACAGCTTCCCCTACACCATCCGTGTGGTTTCAGACATCCTTGAATCGAACGGGTCTTCTTCCATGGCCACGGTCTGCGGGGCAACCATGGCCCTCCAGGATGCAGGCGTCTTGATAAAGAGCCCGGTGGCAGGAATTGCCATGGGCCTGGTAAAGGAGGGTGAGAAATACGTGGTCCTCTCCGATATCGCGGGATTCGAGGATCATTACGGGGACATGGATTTCAAGGTGACCGGAACCAGGAAGGGCATCACAGCCCTGCAGATGGACATCAAGATAACCGGCGTCACCGGTGAGATTATGGCTGAAGCCCTGGAACAGGCCCGTGAAGGCCGTTTGCATATTCTCGAAAAAATGGGCGAAACCATCCAGGAATCGAGGGACAAGCTTTCCAGGTTCGCACCCCAGATTACGACCATCCAGATCCCCCAGGATAAAATCGGCCTTCTCATCGGCCCGGGAGGAAAGAACATTCGGGCTATAGTTGAAGAATCGGGTGCCAAAATCGATATTGATGATGACGGCAGCGTTCACGTGGCTTCAGTCGACGCGGAAAGTTCACAGAAAGCTCTTGCCAGGATTGAAGAGCTGACAGCTACCGCCAAGAAAGGCAAAACCTATCTTGGAAAGGTCACCAAGGTTGTCGATTTCGGGGCATTTGTCGAAATCTTCGCAGGAACTGAGGGCCTCCTTCACATATCCGAAGTGTCGGAACGGAGAATTAACGACATCCGGCAGGAAGTGCACCCCGGAGACAAAATCCTGGTGAAGGTGCTTGATGTTGATGGAAATAATAAAATCAAGTTGAGCCGCCGCGCGGTACTTAAAGACCAGCGGGAAGGAATCCAGGCCGAAGGCCATGAAGGCGAAAAAAAGGACTGATTGCTCCGGCACTGTACCCGCCCCTGAGCTGACACAGCTGAACCGGGCGCGGGCGCCAGGATGACAGATACCAGGGACCGGGCTCCGCGGAAGGAACAATTTGTTTCGGCGGGAGTTGCCGGTCCCTGTTGAGTAAAGTAAACATTGCGTTGCATAGGAGACCAAGGACCAGCCATGCTTCCTGAAGAAATCAGACGAGTATTGAGAGAGTATAAGGAAGGCGTGATCAGCGAGAAAGAAATTGAGAACTATCTCGTAGACTTGCCTTACGAAAACCTGGGATTTGCCAGAATTGACCATCACCGCGCACTTCGGCAGGGCTTCCCGGAGGTCATTTTCGGGCAGAGCAAAACTGTGGAACAGACTGTATCCATTGCCAGGCACATCCTTCAGAAGAATCCTAATCTCCTGATAACCAGGACTCACGAAGGGGTCTACCGCCGGCTTGAGCCCGACTTTCCGGAATGTACGTTCCATGAGCTTTCCCGGATTGTTTCTGTTGTCAGAAGAAAGGATTCCAATGGACGGGGAAAGATCGGTATCTTTTCAGCGGGAACTGCTGACATCCCCGTGGCGGAGGAAGCCTCTATCACAGCTGAAATAATGGGCAATGAGATCCTGACCTGTTTTGATGTGGGAGTGGCCGGCCTCCACCGCCTGTTGAGCCAGAGAGATGCCCTGCGCAGCTGTGCGGTTGTGATAGTGGTTGCCGGCATGGAAGGTGCCCTGCCGAGCGTGGTCGGGGGGCTGGTCAATGTTCCGGTGATAGCAGTACCCACCAGCGTCGGATACGGCGCATCCTTCAACGGCCTGGCCGCCCTGCTGGGAATGCTTAACAGCTGCTCTTCAAATGTGACTGTAGTCAATATTGACAACGGATTCAGCGCCGGTTACGTAGCTTCGCTTATCAACAGGGTCCCTTCCTGATTTCAGGACGTACGGTTTAACTTTCGAAGCGGCACCATGGATTTGCCAATCAGAGCTTTTCAGCTGGATTTCATTCAGCCTGATCCCTGCTCACATGAGAGATAATGGACGCTGAAACAATACACCTTCTGGAATTTGACCGGGTACTGTCGATTTTAGCCGGATACTCACAGACTGAATCAGGCAGAGCTTCAATCCTGAACATTAAGCCAGACAAATACCTGGAGATAATCCAGAGGCAGCTGGCTGAAATTGCCGAGATGCAGGAGCACACCTCTCTCAACGGGCCCCTGTCCTGCAGCCATCTCCAGCCGGCTTCAGCTTTCCTCAAGGACCTCGAGGACTCTGCTCAGCCTCTCCCCCCTGAAGACCTTTTCAGTATCCTGGAACACCTGCAGCTGGCATCTCGTATCCAGAAGATTTTTGTTTCCGACGCGTTTCCGCTTCTTTCCTCCAGGGCCATGAAACTCCAGTTTCCTGCCGCCCTCAAGTCTGAACTTGAGAAGCACCTGGGTCCCGGAGGAGAAATAAAGGAGTCAGCCCTGCCGGAGCTGGCCCGGGCCAGGGCTGAACTGCAGAAGGCCAGAAACGAAGTCCAGAAATCCCTGAACCGGCACCTTAAAGGATCCTCTGCCAGGTATCTCATAAATGATCCCTATATTACCCGCAGGGGCGATCGTTTTGTTCTCCCGGTCAGGGCGGACTTTCAGTCTTCGATTCCCGGCCTTATCCACGGGGCAAGCTCATCAGGGGCAACCGTATTCCTTGAGCCGATGGAAACAGTCAGCCTGAACAACCAGATCATCTGGCTCTCCAACCAGGAGCAGAGAATCATCCGGCAGCTCCTGGGACGGCTCACCTCCCTGGCCAGGGAAGACTTTCGGGGCCTGAAAAACGTGATTGCCGGCATCGGTTATCTGGATTTTCTCAACGCCTGCTCAGAATTCAGCCGGAGGTTCAAATGTGTACTCCCCCGCATTGCACCCGGTAATGACCTGGAGTTCCGCAATGCCCGACACCCGCTTCTGTACGGGTCTGTTCCTGACAGCAAAGTCGTCCCGATCTCCCTCAGCCTGACCAGGGAAGAAAGCATCATTGTCATCAGCGGCCCCAACACCGGGGGCAAGACCGCGGCATTAAAGACCCTGGGCCTTTTGAGCCTCATGGCCCAGGCCGGGCTTCCGGTCCCGGCTGACGATGCTGCAGTCCCCCTTTTTTCCGATATCCTTGCCGACATTGGAGACCACCAGTCCATCACCCAGAATCTCAGCAGTTTTTCCGCTCACATATTGCGGATCAGGGAGATACTCTCTGCTCACGACAGGGATTCCCTGGTGCTGCTGGATGAGCTGGGAAGGGGAACCGACCCTGTTTATGGAGGAGCCTTGTCCATGGCAGTGGCTGAAACCCTCCGCACTGAAAAGACCATGACCGCGGTTACCACCCATCACCGGGCGCTGAAGACCTGGGCGGCAGCAACCAGCGGGGTAAGAAATGCCAGCGTCCGTCTGTCACCGGACACCCTCAGTCCTACTTATCAGCTGGATTTCGGGGTTGCAGGCGGAAGCAGCGGACTTGAGATCGCCGGACAGCTTGGCCTGGATTCCGAGGTGCTCCGAAAGGCCCGTGACTTCATGGATGAAGGGGAACTGGAAATTGAAAAGTACCTGGAAGAGCTGAGAAATGAGCTGAAGCGCCTCGAAAATCTCGAGGATCAACTGAGGGAAAAATCAAGGGCCCTTGATACCAGGATGGACAGCCTGGAGAAAGAGGCCCTGGCATCTGAGAAAAAGAGGGAGGAGACGTTCCGGAAACAGGTGGAGGACCTGGGCCATGATTTCACCAGGAAGGTCGACAAATTTCTGAAAAAGACCGCTGACAAGTTCGAGTCCGCCAGAATCCGGGCCGAGGCAAAACAGCGGGAGTCTGCCCTGAAAGCGGCGTTCCTGCTTAAAATGCGCGAGGAGAGACAGGGGTCTCAAAGCAACCGCCTCCCGGAAGACGGCCCATTGTCAACAGGAGATACGGTTTACGACCGCCTCTTCCGCAAGCAGGGAACCCTGGTCGAAATCAACCAGAAGACTGCGGTCATCGAGGTCGAAGGTAAAAGGATTTCCTCCCACCTTGACAGGCTTACCCGGGTAGAGAGGAAGGAGGTAACCAAAAAACCTTCCAGGAATATTGAGGTCACCGTCATTGAGGACAGCAACCGTGAACTCAACCTTATAGGCAAGAGAGTTGATGAATCACTGGACCTTCTTGATAAGTTTCTGGACCGGGCTTTTGTGTCCAGCCTGGAAGAGGTCAGGGTTATTCACGGGTTTGGAACCGGGACGTTAAAGAGGGCGGTGGCGGAATTTCTCGACGGGCATCACCAGGTTGCCGGATTTCTTGATGAGGGCGGCGCGACGATTGTCACCCTGAAATAAAAGCCTTTTCCGCTGCTGCCGGGACTCCCCGGAGGGTCCCGCCCGCATTTCCCGCCACCCTTCACCGTACGGACGAACCTGTTTGCCGCCGCCGGCCAGCCCGCTGGTGAGAAATCCGGGCCAGGTGCTGAGAAATCGACTCCGGGGCGGATTCGTGCAACGGGCAGGTTAAGAGTATAATGAGCGCTGGAGGAACATAAAAGCCAGGCCGGCTCCGCCCAGCCGGGATCAATATCAGGAGATGCTCACGCAAATCTGAGTTTTTATATTACTTTCTTCCGGGACGGTGTTCTTACATGATGTTTGATGATTTTTTTATTGATCAGGTCAAGAACTCAGTCAACATAGTTGATGTTGTGCAAGGTTATGTAAGGCTGGTAAAAAAAGGGCAGAACTACCAGGCCCTCTGCCCGTTCCATTCCGAGAAGACCCCTTCTTTTTCCGTCAGCGGATCCAAGCAGATTTTCAAATGTTTCGGCTGCGGCGCTGCCGGGGATGTTTTCGCGTTTGTTTCCAGGATTGAGGGCCTTAACTTTCCCGAGACGGTCAAGCTGTTGGCCGAAAGAAACGGGATAAGCATTCCTGATCCCGCGTCCGGGGCCGGGGCCAGGACGAAAAACCGGAATCGGCTGCTCGACCTGATGTCCTCCGCCTCAGCCTACTACCAGGATGTTTTGGCCGGGGATCCTGACGGGCTCGACTTTCTGCATGAAGCGGGGATCCTGGATGCAACCCGCCGCCAATTCGGCCTTGGCTGTTTCAGTGGAGCGGAAGGGGTCGGGGAACACCTTCAGAGCCTTGGTTTTTCAGATGAGGAGATCAGGCTCTGCGGACTGGACAGGGGAGGGCCTTCGGATGGCGGGAAAGCGATTGTTCTGCCCTTGACCGACATTGCGGGAAAGGCTCTCAATTTCGCTTACCTCCCTGTAACAGGCGGCGCAAAAGAGGAAATCCCTACCCCTGACACCCCCCTGTTCCAGGGGGGGAGTGGGTTTTTCGGCCTGCACGCCGCCCGCCAGGCCATGAGGGAAAAGGACTACCTGATTCTGCTCGGGAGGTCCATTGACGGAATGCTGCTTGCCCAGAAAGGCATTCCGAACGTTGCCGCCTGCATAGGGAGGGGCCTTTCCGGGCAGCAGGCCAGAATCCTGGGACGCAACACCAAGAAGGTGATCATCAACCATGTTCGAGGTTCAGTCCGGGGATCCACCCTTTTGCGATCAGTAGAGAACCTTATTGGGGAAGGATTCAGCATCAATGTAGCAGAACTTTCCAAACATGGAAGTCTCCCGGCTCTCCTGGAGGAGGAAGGCCTTGCCGGCTATGCAGGGCTGCTTAAGAAATCATCCCCCCTGTTTGACTATTTGCTGGACCTGTACCTCTCCGATGCAGCCGGAACGGCTGAAAGCATTGAAAAAGACGATCTTTTGGACCAGATCAAGTACCTGCTTCGCAAGGTTCCTTCCCGTATTGCCCGTTCTGAATACGCCGGCAGGGTTACCGCAAAACTGGGCATAACCATGAAGGAGCTTGAGGAAAGCCATTCCCCTGGAAAAAAGGCCGGC
Source organism: uncultured Acidobacteriota bacterium (assembly GCA_964579015.1). GTDB lineage: Bacteria > Acidobacteriota > UBA6911 > RPQK01 > JAPXNP01. The sequence goes on from CAZOGT010000006.1 coordinate 21,875, forward strand.
AAAGCTGAATTTACCCCGGCACCCGCAGCCGAAAATGACAGCATCTCGAGAACAGTGGAAAGGGATTCCTTCCTTAACTTCAATCCTGACCTGAGGGAGAAAATAAGGGCTGACCATAGGTTATCCGATATCATCAGCCGCTACCAGAGACTGGATCCGAGAGATCACATTTATCGCGGCCGTTGCCCGTTTCACCCCGACAGTGCTTTGTCTTTGTATGTCAGTCTGGACAGGCAGCTTTTCAAGTGCCTTGGCTGTGGAGCCGGAGGAGAATTGTTTTCCTACATTTCAAAATTCGAAGAATTAAGCCTTCCGGAAGCCATCCTGAGCCTTGCGGTTGAAGATGGAACTGAACTGCCCGACGTGTCGGCGGAAGCCTCAAAAACCGCAGACTATCGATGCCGTCTGCTTGGCCTGATGAAATCCGCTTCTGAGTTCTTCATTGAACAGCTGCAGGCTGATGCTTCCGCGATGAGATACCTTCAGGAAAGAGGAATCAGCGTTGACACCAGGAACAAATTTGATTTTGGATATGCTCCCCCGGGAAATCGCCTCATATCAGCAATGAAGGGCATTGGCTACAGCCTGGAAGAACTTGAAGCAGCCGGCCTGACCGCAAAGAATGATTCCGGGGAATATTATGACAAATTCCGGAACCGGATCATCCTTTCGATTAAGGATCTCCAGGGCAGGATCATCGCCTTTGGCGGCCGGGCTTTGGGAGATTCGATACCCAAGTATTTGAATTCTCCTGAAACAGTTCTCTACAATAAGAGAAATCAGCTCTTTGGGCTGAGTGATGCCAAGGAGCAGATTGCGGAACAGGATCTTGCGATTCTGGTCGAAGGATATTTTGACTGCGTCGTTCCCAGCCAGTTCGGAATAAAAAACATTGTGGCCTCCCTGGGAACCAGCCTGACTGAGCAGCAGGTAAACCTCCTCGGCGGCTTTGCCCGCAACGTTATCGTCAGCTATGACCCTGATTCGGCGGGACAGGATGCAGCGGCCAGGTCAATCAACATGTTCCTTTCCCAGGGATTCAGGGTTAAGGTCATGCAGCTCCCGGAAGGAAAGGACCCTGATGCCCTGATACTCGAAGAGGGGGTTGAAGCTTACCGGAAGCTTCTGGAGAAAGCGGACCCTTTTATTGATTTCATGGTTCGAAAGCACCGGTCCGCTTCCGCATCTTCAATGAGCCCGGAAGGGAAACAGAAAATTGTAAGCCAGCTTATTCCCTCTCTCCTGATGGTTCCGAACCAGGTCGAAAGGGCCCAGATGGCGGCAAGAGTTGCGTCTTTACTGAAACTTGATGAAAGATTGGTCCTGGAAGAAATGAGAAGGTATCCCCGGCCTAAACAATCTTACGGCCGGGTTCTTTACGCAAATCCGGCCCTGGAATCAATCACCCTTTCGGAAAGAATCCTTTTAGCAGCCCTCCTGGACAGGGACCGCTATCTCCCCTTGCTGGACAGTCTGGAGAGAAACCTTTTTGAAGGATCGAGAATCAAATCGGTCTATGAGACCATACTGAGATTACGTGACAGGGGAGCGGCACCTTCAGTCACGAGGGTTTGGGATGACCTGGATGATGCGGACAGGGACATCCTTGAATACTGGGCTGTGTCTGGAGAAACCATCAACCTGGATGAAAACACGATAACCAACAGCATCGCTGACTTGCAGAGAAAACAAATCAAGCGCCAGAGCAGGGAGATTCAGGAAGAAATCGCAAAAAATGAGTCCGGAACCGTTGATCCTGAAAAAATAAGGGATCATTTAAGGAGAAAAGAACGTCTAAGCAAG
>CAZOGT010000007.1:0-5659 GCA_964579015.1 uncultured Acidobacteriota bacterium
CAGGATCATTCCGGGGCCTTTCTGCCTGATGTAAACAGGGCCGTTATATTTATCTTCCAGGAAGATTTCTTCAGAAGAGGGGTCGATCCCTTCCACCTCTGCCCATTCGAGGTAAGCTTCCAGCATCTCCCGGCGTTCTTCAGTGCTCTTTGTGGTGAACACAAAGACGTCGAAACTCTTTCCGTTCAGGCTGTAGTTCATTTTGTAGGCATCTTTCAGAAAGGGATGCCCCATAACGCTCTCAGTCAGGAATACCTCGCCATTCACTTTGCGACCTTCCACCGGCAGAGACCTGATGATTTCAGGCATTTCAGATGTTCCTTCCAGCGAGGCTGCGATCTTCTCTGCCAGGGAACGCAGGCTGTTCCTGATCTCATCCGAAGGGGAGGAAGTCATGATTTTCACGTAGTTTCTTCCCTTGACGAAATAAATCTGGGTTTCGGAGAGGTGTCCCTGTACGCCGATATCAACGAAATTATAGGTAGGTTGGCGCTCCTTGGTATACATCCCGAAAGCCATTTCAGGGGTCCTGTGCACGTAGATTTCTACGTTGATGCTGTCATCGCCCTTGATATAGTCGGCAATGCGCAATTCATCAAACTCGTACATCAGGAACACTTCTGAAGCCCCGTTGATATACTCCCAAAGGGTTTCGGAATCGTACGTATCATATTCAGTATCGATAGTGAACCCTTCCATTTCGGGGAAAGTCACTTCCCCCAGGGCCAACGCGGGAAAACAGAACATTAAAAGCAAACAAACTAATGCGATTTTGGGTTTAATCATATTTTTCATTTTATTTTCAAATTCACGAATTATTGCCGTCCGGGGTGAGGGCTTTCTTGGGGAGCCCTTCCTGCCGGGGCTGATTAGCCGGTCTGCGGAACCGGTAAATACTTTTTTGCTTCAGGAAGCGGATCCGGGATTTCCCGGTCCCCTGAAACTGCCGGATCAGGCCTGGACAGCTGGGGTGAGAAAGGGAAGGAGGGCCTGTCAGCCCTCCTTCCCGGTTCCGGTTGATAATGATCAGGCCAGCATGTCTCCGGGAAGATTAACGAGCCTGGAGATGTCAGCAATTTTATCCCTTACATTGAAGTTCATGGTGCATTGGACCGTGCAGTCTGCACAGTCACCGCAGGGATTGATTCCATCTCCTATTTCACTGAGAAGGGTGTATGCTTCTTTCATGTTTGAGTGGCCGTAGTTGTACATGTAGGCTCTCATGTAATCTGGAACAGCCAGGTTCTTGCGACAGGAGGGCAGGCATTCCTGGCATCCTATGCAGAACATGCCCGACTCACCGGAGGCCAGTTCCAGGTGACCTTTTTCTTCATCAGTCATTTTAAGGTCTTTCATGACCGAAACGTTTTTCTCCAGCTGGTCAAACGTGGTCATTCCCGGGATCGAAGTATGGACATGGGGATTGTTAAGGGCCCATTTCAATGCCGCTGAGGTATCGATGGGTTTCGTTTTTTCCTTGTCAAGGAAACCCCCTGCCATGGTTTTCATGGCAACCACGCCAAGCCCTGCCTTACCGGCCCTTTCCACGGCTGCGGTCATTGCCGTGACATGATCCATCTTGAAATTATACGCTGTCAGGACTATGTCCCAGAATCCGTCTTCGATCATTGCGTCAATGACCTCGGGTTCATTGCTGTGGGTTGAAATCCCGATAAAACGGACTCGTCCCTCTTTTTTGAGGTTTCTCATCACATCTGAAATCGGCTTGTGCTGGACCATTCCGCGTGCCTGGATGGCATGCAGGTAGAGGATGTCCACATACTCGAGGCCAAGCCTTTCCATGCTGATTTCAAACTTTTCCATGAAGTTTTCCGCTGTGACATCATCAGTGGGCAGCCCGCTGCTCCTGTCAATCCCGTCCGGGCGGATCTTGGTCGAGATCACGAACGAATCCCGGTCATAATCCTTGAGAAGTTCGCCGAGCATTGCCTCATTCCTGCCCTGCTGGTATCCATGGGCCGTATCCAGGTGGACCATGCCGCTGGCCAGGGCGGCCTTGACCAGGTTTGGATTGTCCGAATTCATGACCCCCATACTGACTACAGGAAGTTTCATTCCTGTTTTACCCAAGGTTCTGACAACCGCGCCGTTTTCAGCTGCGGTTCCAAAGCTCTGGGATACTGCGATTACACCGGTTGCCGAGGCTAATCCGGCTTTAACAAAGTTTCTTCTATCCATTACTACTCCCTTTTGCAAATTTTCCAAAACTGACTCTATCCCGAAGTAAGCCTCTAATTGATACGGAGTGACGGAACGTATTTCCGTAATCAGGCGCTGTCGTCAATTATACTAAAATTATTGCAACAAGAGGGCTTATGTTGAAATTTTTCTCCTGAGTCAGTCTGGAAATATATCAGGGAATCTTCACCCACGCATGGTCTTTGCTGTTGCTTTCCACTGCTGCCACGAGAAAGGCAATACCAATGCGCCCATCTTCGACAGTGGCATACCGGGATCCGTCACTGCCCTGGAATGTGCCTTCCTGCCAGGCTCTCACGTCTTCCTCAAAGAAACGGTGCAGTCTCCCGAAGGCATCGTGAAACCCTTCCGGATGCCCTGGGGGAACCGTAGGTTCATCCAGCAGTCCGCCGGGTACGTCTCCCAGGAAACCGTCGTTGGCTGCCACCTGGCCCCTCCAATAAATGCGGTCGGGCTGTCCCGGCAGCAGGATCCTCAGGCATTCCGGATTTTCCTGGTCCCAGAGGAGCGTGCCTTTTCCCCCGCAGACTTCCAGGCCCAGGTCATTTTTATGCCCGATTGCAATCTGGGAAGTCCTGATCAGGGCTTTGCCCCCGTTGGACAATTCGCAGTAAGCCGTGAAATGGTCGTCAAGCCTGCGTCCCTTGACGAAAGTCTCCAGGTGAGCCTGAATGCGGGGCACTTCCAGCCCGGTGACATAACGGAGCTGCATCATTGCGTGGGTCCCGATATCTCCCCCGCACCCGCTGATCCCGGATCTTCCGGGGTCGACTCTCCATTCAGCCTGGACCGATCCTGTATCTTCGACCCTGTCGGCCAGCCATCCCTGGATATAGCGGGCGTCCACCCAGCGGATTTCACCAAGCAGTCCGGAGCGGACAATATGCCTGGCCAGCCTGCTGGTCCAGTGCCCAAGGTAGGTATGGGCTACACAGAAAGGGATCTTTTTTTCTTTAACGATCCTGACCAGGTCATCTGATTCTTCGAGGGTGACTGTGAGCGGCTTCTCGCAGAAGACCGGGATTCCGGCTTCCAGGGCCATTTTAGCCGGCTCATAGTGCACATGATTAGGTGTCACTATCAGGACGTAGTCAATTCTCTCCCCTTCCGGCTTCCCGGCTTCTTTCGTGATCATTTCGGTGAATGAAGGGTATCCCTGCAGGGGATAGGGCCATTCCGAGGCCTCTTTCATGGCTATCTCCGGGTCGGGATGAAGTGCGGCACAGGTTACCCTTCTGGTGCCGTCCATGTGGATTGATTTCTGGTGGGGATGGACGATGAATGCGCCTCCTCCTCCCCCTACAAGGCCAACGTTTAAAACTCTTTTAGACATATGCCAATCTCCTTGCCCCTCTGTCGGGATTTCCGGTTCAGCCCGGCTGGAAACTTCAAGCCTCAAACAGCAAAGCAGTTCTTTGCTGTTATCAGGCCATGGTTATAAGCTTGCCGGAATAATCTGATTATTCAATTTTAAAGGCGTGTCGTTCAATGACATGCTATTCTATTTTAACCACGAATTAAGGGAAATTTACAGCTGTTTATCATTTTTTGATAGAGTTTGATCCGCTATGGGAAAAATATTATCCGTTCCGCCTGCATTGATCTTTCTGCTTGTTCTTACGGTCCTCTCCACCCAGGCGGCAGGGGAAAAAATATTGTGCACGACCTTTCCGGTCTACCAGATTTCCCGCAACATTGCCGAGGGTGTTACGGGGCTTGAGGTGGAACTCATGATTCCGGCCCGGCTCGGATGTCCGCATAATTATTCCCTGACCCCCGGTGACATGAGAAAGATTGCCGGGGCTGACGTCCTGGTAATCAATGGACTGGGCATGGAAGAGTTCCTGGGAGCCCCTCTGGAGAATGCCAATCCCGGGATAGCCGTGATTAACAGTTCCAGGGGAATAGGAGGACTTCTGGGATATTCAGGCAGGGAATCCGGGGAGCACGTACACGAGGGTGAAGAGGGTGATCATGACCATTCGCACGGCGGAATGAATCCTCACCTTTTCGCCAGCCCTGCAATGGCGGCTGAGATGGTGGTGAATATTGCCGCGGGTCTGGCCCGGATATTTCCGGAACGGGCTGATGCTCTCCAGGAAAAGGGCCGAAGGTACGCGGGGGAGCTCAATCAGCTGGCTGTTGAGGTTGCCTCCCTGGCTGGAGAGCTGGCCAATAACAGGATAGTGACCCAGCATGGAGCTTTTGATTATCTGGCGCGTGATGCAGGGCTGGAGATTGTCGCAACCATCAATGCGGAAGGGGGGGACGCCTTGTCAGCCGCAGGCGTTATCAGGCTGGTAAGGGTGATAAAAGAGACCGGGGCAGGCGCGGTCTTCACGGAACCTCAATACCCGGCCAGGATCGGCAGGACCATTGCCGCTGAAGCCGGGATTCCGGCCGGAGAACTGGATCCGGTTGCCGGTGGTCCCGATTCCGCACCACTTGACTATTATGAGACCGTAATGCGGAAGAACATAAAGGTACTTAGGCAATACCTGGGGGCCGGTGAATGAATCTTGATTCAGCAGCAACCGGGACCCCTGCCGTCAGTTTCAGGAATGTCACGGTAGTCAGGGGTGGAACCTCTATCCTTTCAGGGATCAGTGCCAATGTCCCCCTGGGAGGCAACACCGCCATCATAGGCCCTAACGGAGCTGGAAAAACAACCCTTCTCCTGGCCCTTCTGGGACAGGCCGGGTTTACCGGGGAAATCCTTTTTAATGGAAATCCGGTCCGTACCAGGATCGGTTACGTTCCCCAGAGATTCGCCTTTGACCGGGGACTGCCGGTCACTGTGATGGAGTTTCTGGTAATGGGAATGCAGAGGAAACCCCTCTGGCTCGGAATCGGGAAAAGACATCAGGAAAAGGCCCTGGAGCTGCTGAGCGCGGTACAGGCCGAAGGACTGGCCGGGCTTCAACTGGGCTCTCTTTCAGGGGGGGAGATGCAGAGGGTTCTTCTTGCCCTGGCCCTTGAGCAGGAGCCGGAACTGCTGGTTCTGGACGAGCCTTCGGCGGGAGTGGATATAAAAGGGGGAAAAGTTTTCTGTGAACTGCTCGAGGATCTCAGCCGCAGGTGGGGCTTTACCCAGTTGTTGGTCAGCCATGATCTTGCTACTGTTACCCATCATGCCACTCACGTCATATGCCTTAACCGCAAGGTTGTGGCAGAGGGCCCCCCTTCCGCGGTCCTGAGTGCTGATGTGCTGAAATCATTGTTTGGGATTCATATGGGGGTGGTAGATTCCAGCCATATTGCCGGGGGAGAAAAAGGGGCTGGTAATACCTGTACGGGGGAGGGTGGCGAAGATGCCTGAACTTACTCCTCTTTATGAATTGATGGGATGGCTGTTGCCGCTAGAATGCCTGGAGCTGACGATTATGCGCCGGGCACTGCTGGGCCTGCTGATCCTCGCTCCCATGGCTGCGGCGATGGG
>CAZOGT010000007.1:5669-10379 GCA_964579015.1 uncultured Acidobacteriota bacterium
CGTCCAGGTGGTAAATTTCAGGATGGCCTTTTTCTCTGATGCCATCAGCCATTCGGTTTTTGCCGGGGTTGCCATAGGCCTTCTCCTCTCCATCAGTCCGGACTGGAGCATGCCGGTTTTCGGCCTGGCTGTCGGCCTGGGAATCATGGTGCTGATGAGGCGGACTTCCCTTTCCCCGGACACGGTGACGGGAGTGATTTTTTCAGGAGTAGTGGCTTTCGGGCTGGCCGTAGTCAGCAGGGACCCCTCGGTGTCCCAGAATATTGAGCAGTTCATCTACGGTGATATTCTCACCATCAGCGATGCTGATATCCTGGGATTGTTTTTGCTTCTGGCACTTTTACTGGGATTTCAGTTTTTCGGATTCAACCGCCTCCTGTATATCGGCCTCAGCCCCGGGCTGGCGTCAACCCACCGGGTCAGGGTACCTGTCTATCAGTATCTGTTTTCAGGGCTCCTGGCCCTGGTAGTGGTATTGGTATACAGTGCAGTTGGTGTCCTGCTGGTTACGGCCATGCTGGTTGTCCCGGCAGCCGCGGCCAGGAATTTTTCCCGCTCCGCCGGGGGGATGTTCTGGTGGGCCATGCTGGTCAGCATCTCTTCAGCCGCCGCAGGGATGATAATTTCCGCCCAGGAGTGGGCTGACACCGCCACGGGCGCGACCGTGGTGCTGGTTTCGTTTGCCTGGTTTATCCTGAGCCTTCTCAGCAGTTCACTTTTTAACCGGAACCAGCAGGTTCACTGATTTTCAGCACGCCCTGAAATCCGTCCTGCAGGCAGCTGATTAATGCAGGCAGCGCGAAATCGTCTTTGATGATCTCTGCCACTCCTATCATCTGGGTCCTCAGGATTTCCGGCATTGTTCCGAGGGCCTCGGCCATGAAATCATAGTCTACCCGGATGGGAATGGACCCGTGCTGCAGGAAACTGCGCTTCAGGCGTCTCTGGGCGCTGCCGGCAAGTTTTCTTCCGGCGACCATCAATTCATGCCTGGTTGGGCTCGAGAAGCAGGGGCTCTGCATGCCGGCATGCCTGGACTTTTCCGTTTCCTTGTTGCCCCAGGAGGCAGATGCCGGTATGCCGAAAGATGTGAATCCTTTCTGCAAGGACTCGGAGATGACGCGGTAGGTCCCCATCAGGTCGTTGACCGGAAAGAGGGCAGGGTCGTTGGAGACCACGGAATAGGTAAGCTCCTCATCATGCAGGACCGCCCGTCCCCCGGTCGGGCGGTGGACAACCGGAATTCCATGCCTGAGGCAGAATTCGAGGCTGCAGGCGCGCTCCGGAACCTGGTGTTTGCCCAGGGAAACAGTTGCACAGGACCACTGGTAGAACCTGATTACCGTCAGGGGCTGCCCTGATTCTTCAGCCTTTTGCAGGCATTCCGAATCAATGTCCATGTTCTCCCGCCCCGTCAGGGGCGGGTCTGTCCTGAAAGTGATTCTTCCCATACTCCTGAGCCTGGTCAGGCCTGTCAGGGTTTGACAAAGGATGTATATGCGGCAGAAGTCCTTGCCCCGCTTGGATTTCCAACCAGGATCCTCAGGATGATGCCATCACCTGATTTGGCCTTGTCAACCATTTCCTTGAAGGCCTGGGCATTTTCTACTTTCTCCCCGTTGACCTCGGTGATGACCATGATCTTGGGCTGTAATCCGGCATCGTCAGCCAGGCTCCCGGGAGTGACGGAGATGACCTGGACTCCTTTTACCCCTTCAAGGCCGAGCTGCCTGGCAGCGCGGTCATTGAGGGTCTGAAACTCGAGTCCGATTTCCTTTGGCTCGGTCTTCTCCTCTTCCTCGTCGAAGCTGAGGCCCTGGCCGGCTTCGCGTTCCTGCTGCTCAAGGGTTCTTTCAGCCAGGGTTACATTGGTTTCAATCACCTCGCCCTTGCGTACCAGCACCACCGGGACTTCTTTTCCCGGAGGGGTATTGGCTGCGGCGCTGCGGAGATCCCATAATGCCGAGATTTCCCTGTTCCCGAATTTTACGATTACGTCACCTTCCCTGATACCGGCTTCAGCTGCAGGGCCGGTCTCTGCCGGCTCACCTGATTCATCAATCAGGTCAGTGACGATAACACCGTCCCCGTTCTTGATCCCGTCGGGATCATCTCCGGCGACACCAAAGAATTCAGCCATTTCAGGAGTCATATCAAGGGAATTCATGGAAATCCCCAACCAGCCTCTTTTAATGGTTCCTTCCGTTACCAGCTGGTTGTAGGAGGATACGAAGGTCTCAGAGGGAATGGCGAATCCGATTCCGGCGAATGATCCGGAAGTCGTGGATATGAAGGTATTGATTCCGATGACCTCCCCGTTCATGTTGACGAGGGGGCCTCCGCTGTTGCCTGGATTGATGGCGGCATCGGTCTGGATGTAGTCACCAAAGGTGCTGGTTGGGATAACTCTCTTTGTAGCTGAGATGATACCGGCAGTCAGGGTCTGTTCAAATCCGAAGGGACTGCCTATGGCCAGCACCCAGTCTCCGACATTCATCCTGGTGGAATCCCCGACTTTCAGGAAAGGAAGGGGCTGATCGGCCTCTATCTTCAGCACTGCCAGGTCAGTTTCCCGGTCCACGCCGACAACAGTGGCGGAGTAGGTCTTCCCGCCCTTGGTCTGGACTTCAATTTTTTCAGCCAGTGAGGAATTCCTGCTCTGGTTCCCGATGGCCAGCACATGGTAATTGGTCAGGATGTATCCCTTGCTGTCAACGATGACCCCTGAACCCAGTCCGGCTCTTTTCTGGGGAGCGGGGTTTGGATCTCCGCCGGGTCCTCCGAAAAATCTTTCAAAAAAGTCGTCACCAAAAAACTCCCTGAACTGCTCATTGGAGCCTCTTCGGGACGGGGACTCAACTATCGACTGGGTGTAAATATGCACAACCGCGGGCTCTACGGTCTTGGCTATGCCGGCGAACCCCTGATTCAGGGTCACTTGCTCCTCGATGGTGACAGGGGCACCCTCTCCCTGCATTACCAGTTCCTGAGCTCCAACCGGCTTTTCCGAACCGTCAACGCCATTCGAAACAATTGAGCCGATGGTTATTCCCAGAGCCAGGGTAAACAAAAGCGACGCCATTACGGCGGCCCTATTGGATATTAGGTATTTAATAGAAAGCATTCTTTTCTCCATTGATTTATCTCAGATTATTTTTTGATTTTTTAATTTTTCCGCCTGATTCCAAGCTGCGCTACTTGTGTATTATACGGGCAGTTACGGCAATAGTTCCCAAATTGCCTGCGAGGGGGATCAGGAGAGGGGGAATGAACGGAATTCTGTTTATGATTTTTAATCCACATTTTTATCTTACTACCGAATCTGTTTTTTTTCAAGGGTTTGCCCCTTCGGGGAGTTTCCCCATTTCTCGAGGGTGAGAAGGATTTCAAATCGGCGTCGGCGTCGGCGTTGGTATCGGTATCGAAAAATTGCTGAGGCGGCCCTAAATCCTCGGGGTCCAGGCGGCCGGCCGGGGATTCGACCCCGATAGCGATACCGACCCCGACCGCGAGATGGAATATCCGGGACAGCAGTAATTGGAGGAGATTCTTTGAGAATGTTCGGTTGGACCGGTTAAGACCCATTTTTTTCTCAAATACAAAGGCACCCTGAACAATTATGGCCTTCCCTGTCTTCCGGCTCCCGGGAGGATGGTCCAGCCCTTCAGAAAAGACTTGCGTTTTGGCTGGAGACTGGTCAAAGTAGCGATCAGGAGTCGGCTTAAAATCAATATCTTGAATTTTCACAGGAGTTGCCATGATCAGGAGAATTAACAGGCGTGAGTTTAACCTGGCGCTGCTTTCATCAGCAGCTGCCGCCGGGATGGGTAGATCTGTCCTGGCTGCAGATGAACTTCCGATTGGGATCCAGCTTTACACGGTGCGGGAACTGGCCGGTGAAGATTTTCAGGGTGCCCTCAGGAAGGTAAGGGAAGTCGGGTACCGGGCATTTGAGTTTGCCGGGTTCGGCGGAATGGACTCCGACGGGGTTAATGCTTTTATGAAGAGCATTTCCGCTGTTCCCTGCGGTTCGCATGAGGGATTCGAAGGGCTGGAGGATGACCTGGAGGGGAGGATTGCTTTCAACAAGGCTGTCGGGAGCCCCTGCATGGTGGTGCCTTCAATGCCTGGTGATTACCGGAAAGGTGCAGCGAAAGACATTGTCGCATTTGCCGGAAAGCTGAATGACATGGGGAAAAAGGTCAGGGAAGCCGGGATGGATTTCTGTTACCACAACCACTCTTTTGAGTTTGAAAAGAAGGGCGATAAAACCATTTTTGACCTGATCTTTGAGAACAGTGACCCTGACGCGGTCCAGCTGGAAATAGACCTGGCGTGGGCTCTTGACGCCGGGGTGGATCCCCTGGAGCTTATGGACCGGTACCGGGGCCGTATCCCGGTTCTGCACTGCAAGGATATTACTGCGGACGGGACTCTTGTCCCGGTAGGAAGGGGCATAGTGCCTTTCAGGGAAATAGTTGCTGAAGGGAAGAAAATGGGAGTCAAATGGTATGTGGTTGAACAGGATAACTCTGATCTGCCGATCCTGGAAGCCATAGCAGTCAGCTACCGGAATCTTGCGGAAATGCTCTCTTAGGCAAACGGACCAGCAGCGAGGCTGTTAGCGGGCATTCTTCCATCCTGGAGATGTTCCGCTTTGCTCTCCTCACGGCCGCAACCCCGGCCGCGTTCGGGACATCCCTGGAGTTG
>CAZOGT010000007.1:10389-11200 GCA_964579015.1 uncultured Acidobacteriota bacterium
GCTACCGGAATCTTGCGGAAATGCTCTCTTAGGAAAGATGCAAGAGAGGTGAAGGTGGTTTTAAACAGCCTTCTGTCTCTGGGAATTCCCAGCCTATTCTTCCATGTCTCAGCGATGCCAACCCTCTGCCGATTCAGTCAATCTTCCTCAGGGGATCCCTTTTCGCGGCCGCAGCCATGATCCGGGCGGCGAGGCTGTTGGAGATCCGCTCAATGAAGAGGATCAGCTTTCCCTGGAATGTCAGGTGGATTTCTCTCTTGTTGTTCCTGACTGCGGACTCAATTGCCCGGGCTGCTTTCAGGGGGCTCTGTCCCCTTGATGATCGTTTCCCTGCCGAAGATCCTTCCCCTGCAGCCCGGCTGTGGAATTCTGTTTCCGTATAGCCTGGACAAATGACACTCACATTGATTCCGAAGTCGCGCAATTCACCCCAAAGGGCTTCACCCAGTCCGACCTGGGCAAACTTGGTAGCGCTGTACGCAGCTGAACCGGCCATGCCTTTTTTCCCGTTGATGCTGCTCACCAGCACTATGTGCCCCTGTCTCCGTTTTTTGAAGTGGGGCAGTACGGCCAGGATTGATTCGTAGGCGGACTGGTAGTTGACCTGCCACATGCGGGACATTTCCTCCGGGGAAATTTTATCCACAGGCCCGAATTTGCCGTACCCGGCATTGCAGATCAGGACATCCAGAGACCCCATGCGGCCCAGTGCGTCCTCGACAAGACGGGTACCGGCTCCCGGAATGCTCAGGTCAAAGCAGGCGCAAAGGCAGTCAGCTGCCCCAAGCTCCAGAAGATCCGGCCGCAATGC
>CAZOGT010000007.1:11210-23636 GCA_964579015.1 uncultured Acidobacteriota bacterium
CTCCTGGCCGTCAGGTAGAGGCGGTGTCCCCTTGACGCAAACACCCCTGCCGCAGCCTGCCCAATTCCAGAGGATGCCCCGGTTATGATTATGTTCTGTTTCATTTGAATGACCTTTGCCCCCTGGGCCGCGGCTGTCCAGGGAAGGAAACCGGGATTGCCTGGTAAACCGAGAATCAATCAACCAAAGTAAGGTTTCCATTCCATTCAATCGACTTCATGTTGTTTATCTTGGTTTCTTCAAACCTCCCGGGAAGATCGCTGTCGGAAATGACAAGGTCCAGGGGGATCACCTGCCCGGCCTCCGGCTTCAGGCGCAACTGTTTCCAGACGAGCATCATTTCAATGGTGGTGGTGTCGCCATTGGTCTCAGCCCTGAGCATCGGCGTTGCCCCGGCCCTCTCATTTCCCCTGTATCCGATCAGAAGCCGGGACCAGTGATAGGGGCCCTGTTCTTCGCTGCGGGGAGACACCCAGAGAGTGTAGTCATAGTCACTTTCCCGAATATGAAATTTGAAGTTATCAAAAAAGTACATGCGGTCCCGTCGCTGTCCGGTCCCGGTATCATGCCAGGTAGCGTCTTTCCTGGAGACCTCTTCAATGTCCCACACATCGTCCTGCCACTGAATCGCCAGATAAAGATACTGTTTATTCCACCGGCTCTTAATCGTGAAATCAAAGTCATTTTCCTCAAATTCTCCCGTAATTCTGACATTCGGGGAATCGGGTGAGAGCCGCAGTCCGTTGATTCCATCCCATTCGGATAGCGCCCCGTCCACCCTGATCTCCCCCTCAAATTCAGTAGAGGTCAGGGATGATTGGGCCTGGGCCGGTCCCCAGGGAAACACATTGAGAATCAGGAAAAGGAAAGCTAAAGATTTTCCTTTCCGCAATAGTGGTTTCAAGCTGCCTAATTCAGTCATCTGGTCAATCCTTTTTTTTCGAGCGAAGGTTTTGTCGCCTCTAAAACTGGTTTGAAACCTGCTGAGAAGAGCGGTTTAAACGCGGTTTAAACACTGTTAACAACAATGATAATATAAGAAACTACGGATTCTTGCTGAAAACCTCGAAAACCTGCCTGTATTGACCGGCTGTTTTCAGGGTATGGTCGTTTAGGAAGCGATTTGTTTTCATGCCGGATCAGTCCCGGACCCAGCCGGGGTTTTCAGGCACGTCGCCCGGGAAAAACGTACTTCAGCTTTCCAATCATATCTTGGGTTACAATATAGCGAAATTTGAAGATTTTCGAGATTAATACAAGGATCTCGTCAGAGGACAAAGAGCACGGTGCGGAGATTTCCTGATCTTGACTGGTATCAGAGACTGAAGAGCATATCAAATGAACAACAACACCGGATTTAGTAAAGAAGTAATCGAGCAGTCGCGGAAGGGTTTCCGGATAGCGACTTTCCTTGTCATCGGGCTGGTTGTTTTATACCTGGCAGTACTGGCAGCCGGATTGCTCCCTGCCAGCGGGGACTACGCAGAACATGCGGAAGGTGTCGAAGTGGCGGAAACAGAAGGGCACGGAGCTGCTGAGACTGAACATGGGGAGGAAGACGCAGCTGAAGATAAGTACGTTCCCCCGCTGCCGGCCGTGGCCCCTTTTGTTTTGCTTTTGCTGGCCATTGCCTTTCTGCCGCTTATCCCGGCCACCAGCCATTGGTGGGAACATAACAGCAGCCGTTTCCTGGTAGCCATGGTCCTGGCCTGCATTACTCTATTTTATTACTGGTTTTTGCACCCCGGGGGGCTGGAAAACCACTTCACCCATCATGCTGACAGTTCAGCCGGCCTTGATACGGTTTTCGTAGTGTTCAGCAACGCCATTTTCGGGGAATTTATTCCTTTCATCGTACTCTTGTTTTCCCTTTACGTGATCAGCGGAGGAATCAATCTCAGGGGTGATCTTCCCGCTCATCCCGGGGTCAATGTGGTCTTCATCGCCCTGGGCACGATTCTGGCCAGCTTCATCGGCACGACCGGATCAGCCATGGTATTCATCAGGCCTCTTCTTGCCACCAACAGGCAGAGGAAGTACCAGGTCCACACGGTGGTGTTTTTTATTTTTATGGCGTGCAACTGCGGAGGCCTTCTCCTTCCGGTTGGAGACCCTCCCCTTTTCCTGGGATATCTGAGGGGTGTGCCGTTCGAATGGACCCTGAAGCTCTGGCCTTTCTGGCTGGGGGTCAATTCTTCGCTCCTGCTTATTTACTATATTTGGGACCGGATACTTTATTCCAGGGAGGAAATTACGGACATCATCAGGGACGAAACCCATGTGGAGCCCCTGAAGCTCTCCGGGCTTGTAAATATTCCGTTGATAATCGGGGTCGTGCTGTCCGTGGCCTTTATCGTTCCCGGAAAACCCTTCCCTTTCCTGGGCTTTGAAACGCCCCGCTTCATGTCCGAGATGGCGATGCTCCTGCTGGTGATAACCTCGCTCCTGATTACCAGGGTGGAGGTCAGGATGCGCAACAGGTTTGATTTCCATGCCATTCTTGAAGTCGCCGCGCTTTTTTCGGGGATTTTCATCTGCATGCAGGTCCCGATCGAGCTGCTTCACATCAAGGGCTCAAGCCTGGGGCTGACGGAGCCTTTCCAATTTTTCTGGGCTACCGGATTGCTGTCGAGCTTTCTTGACAATGCGCCCACCTACGTGGTGTTTTTTGAGACTGCCGGTTCTTTACCTGATCAGCCCGGCGTTCTTGTTTCACTGGGTGGAGCGAGGTTCATTGCCGAACACTACCTCATTCCCATCAGCCTTGGAGCGGTGTTCATGGGAGCCATGACCTATATCGGCAACGGACCCAATTTCATGGTGAAAAGCATCGCGGAGAGTTCAGGGGTAAAGATGCCGTCCTTTTTCGGTTTCATGCTCTACAGCACCCTGGTCCTGATCCCGGTTTTTCTGGTTGTTACTTTTTTCCTGTAAAAATAGTTTTGAGGACAGGAGCCCAACGTTCAGGGGATTGTACAGGCGGGAGGGAGCATAACGCAGTCAGGACGGATGTACTCGCCGCCGCGGCAGCAAGCTCGTGAGTAATGCGGGTCTGATTCCTTAATGCGTGTGAATGTCAGGTCAGAACTCCCGGTAGCTGTCTTCCAGGTCCTTTCCCGTCCGGCGAATGGAGTAGATGAATCCCGGTATCCAGCCTGAGATCCCCTTGAAATAGAGGAAGATTTCAGCTGACGGGTCTTCTTTCATTTCAGAGCGCCAGGGAGGCAGCAGGACTTTGCCTTCGGTCATTTTCTTGATTTCCCTGTACTGTTCCCATGCCTTGTCGGAGTTGGCTGCGGCCAGGTAATCCCTGCTCTTCTCCAGGTAGAATACCTGGCCCTTCTCAGATCCCTGTATTACGGTGATGCCATCCATGTTTTGACGCCTTGCGGAATCTCCTCCGAACCTGGAGAGAACAAAGCTGGTCAGTGCTTCTGCCAGTGGGCCAGCTCTTCCGGGCCGGGCCCTGAGGAACATGGTCAGCTCGGGCTTGAAGGTCCTGCTCTCCTGTTGGCTTATGGAATGCAGGCAGAGCACCATTTCCCGGACGTTCTCCCTGAAGAAGGCCAGGTATTCCCCATAGTTTTCTTTCCAGGGCCCGGCCCCGTTTTCAGTATCCTGGAGGTCTATCCACTCACCCAGCCTGGTGGCTTTCAGTGATTCAAGAGACTCCGGGATTCTCCTGACTATCATTACTCCTGCGGCGCCATGGGGAATGTAATTGTAATATTCAGGCTCCTTTTCCCCGGATGAGAACCGGGTTATAAAGAAAGCTGCCAGGGCTGAAAGAATAACCATTGATAGAGCCAGGATTTTGATTTTCATTGCCTTGGATATGCTATCACGCGTTGAAGCGGGGCGGAATCAAACAGTTGAACAGGCGGCTGAATGGAACCACCGCTCCCGAAGGACGGGAAATGACTGGTGCTTTTAAAGCTTCCTCTGGCTGTGCTACATTACCTGCCAGGATAAAGAAACCATGCTGGAAATGATACCTGAACAGGAATTGGAGGGCGCTCTCCATATCGTGGACTCCCTTCGCGACCGCGGATTCAAGGCATTTTTTGCCGGGGGAGCAGTGCGGGACCTGCTGCTGGGGCGAACGGTCAGGGATATTGATATCGCTACTTCAGCCATGCCCTGGCAAATAGAAGGGATCTTTCCGCGCACCGTTGCGGTGGGGAAGGCATTTGGCGTTATCAAGGTCCTTCATGGAAATGGCGAATACGAAGTAGCCACCTTTCGCGCCGACCTGGGGTATGAGGACGGCAGGAGACCGGTTGAGGTCCGCTTCGTCGGGGACCGGGAGGATGCCCTGCGTCGGGATTTCACCGTGAATGCCCTTTTCCTGGATCCCGCTGAAGGCCGGGTGATCGACTACACCGGCGGAAGAGCCGATATCGATAATCGGATCATCAGGGCGGTCGGCGATCCCGAGTTGCGTTTCAGGGAGGACAAGCTCAGGATGCTGAGGGCGGTGAGGTTTGCCGTTGAACTCGGCTTTCGGATTGAAGGCGATACGGCTGACGCCATAAAGAGGCAATCCGGGGAGATTCTATGCGTCAGTTGGGAACGGATCAGGGATGAGCTGCTTAAGATCTTCACTTCGCCTTCACCCGAGCAGGGCATGGACCTCCTGTCTGAGTTCGGGCTGCTGGAAAAGGTCCTTCCCGAAGTCGAAGCCATGAAGGGAGTGGAACAGCCTCCCCAGTTTCATCCCGAAGGTGATGTGTACACCCATACCAGGCTGATGCTGGAGCTTTCAGGGGGGAACCTGAGTCCTGTCCTGGCCATGGGTATCCTTCTTCACGACGTTGGCAAACCCCTTTCATTCAAGGTCAGGGAAAGGATCAGGTTCGACGGGCACGCTGAGGTGGGAGCGGAAATGGCCAGGAACATCTGTGAGAGGCTCAGGATATCCGCTCACGATACCGGGCGGATCGTCAGCCTTGTCAGAGAGCACCTCAGGTTCATCCCGGTGCGGGAGATGAAAGAAAGCACCCTGAAACGATTTCTGCGGATGGAGGATTTTGACCTGCACCTGGAACTGCACCGTCTTGATTGTCTGGGGAGCCACGGCGGCCTGGACAATCACCGGTTCTGCGTAGAAATGCTGCAGAAATACTCGAAGGAGGATGTGAAGCCAAAACCCCTGATAGGCGGACAGGACCTGATTGATCTCGGCTTTGAACCGGGACCGGTTTTTGCGGAGATCCTCGAGGAAGTGGAAGACCGGCAGCTGGAGGGTGAGCTTACCGACCGGGCGGGGGCCCTGGATTTTGTAGTGAAAAAATTCAGCAGGAAAGGTTGAAGGCTGGATCAGATGTTTGATATTTCCCGTCCGGGCAACCTTTACAGTGATTCGCAGACCGGGCACCCGGCCGCCCGATGCGACCCTGCTACCTTACAATCGTCAGCAGGCCCTCGGAGGAGAGGATATCAGTGATGCCGAAGGGGAGTTCCATCGGTTCTGTCAGGTCATAATCGGGAAGCAGCATGGAGATCAGCGGGGCCACCAGAGCCGGGGTTACATGGGTATTATTGATCGACAGGGAATTGACAAGGAAAGTGAAGTGGCTGTCCGCAACCTTTATCTGCCCGCCAACCTTGAGTTTCTGGCTGCCTTCGAACATGGCGGCGAGCATTCCGGGGTAATAGCCTCCATTCTCCATTTTGCTGATATCCATCTCCAGGTAAAGATCTGCTTCATTATCATCGTGAAAGCCGGCTTCGACCGACCGGATGTATTTTTTGTCAATAGTCCTCGATTCAAGCCAGTCATTGAACTCATCTTCCGTAATGGAGAACTCTTCTGTCACCGAAGCCGGTTCCCGGGATTTGAGGGTGTCGAAGATATCCTCTACTTTGTGGGCGTTTTCAGGATGGTGCCCCTCCGCAAGGAAGGGGATGCAGAGAAGAGTGAATACAACAGGCAGGATTATTTTCTTCATGGCTGATTCTGTCCCTTGATATTATGATTCTTCCAGTCCTTCCATTTTCAATTGCTCTTCCGAACAATAGCCGCAGGCGATTTCCCTCATCCGTTCATAAATTCCGAGAAAACCTTCCCCCCTGGTCATGCTCAGGGAAATTATCCCTTTCAGATTTTTCAGGAATCGGTGCACCTGGGGGCCTGCGACTACAATTTCGCAGGGGGTCCGGTTGCTCATGGAATTTATCAGGATAGCCAGCTCTCCCTGGACAAAAGCGGCATCAGAAGTGCCCTTGTAATACATCCGGCCGTTTTCCATTTTTCCGGTCACATAGACAGTGGACTGGCATTTTGCCACCAGGTTTTCAGGGACCTTGTCACCTTCGGGGAAGTCACCTGCCAAATCGGCCATGGAGAGCAATTCACGGTAGGCCTGGTGTTCCATGCCTTCGATCCCGAGCATCTTTGCTTCCTCTTCGGCTTCCTTGGCCTTTTTCAACTTCTCAAATGCTTCATCAAGACTTGAAAGCATGTATTTGTTCTCCCTGATCAGGTGTTAACAGTATATTCGAGGTGATGGAGGCCTGATGAAAGCCGGTAATAATCACCTGGCTGTATTTTACGGGCCACGTATCGCAAGCGCTGGGATCTATTGTACACGGATTGTGCGGCAGTGTTGAAATCGTTTTTCCGCGGTTCCTCTTTCCGCTTTCTGCTTCTATCTTTCCATTGCGGAACCCTGGTCCAGGAATGGCTGCGAAGAGAAGCCTCCTGGGCAGCGAAACCGGTCATGCGACAGTTTCCGCGTCTCAACCGTTGCCCGCCGCCGCATTTACCGCTGATTTATGCGGATTTCTTCATGTGGGAAGAAGAAAACGGCCATCATATTCATGCAGGAATACCTCAATGGTCTGACTGTGAATCGGCATGATATTTTTCGGCAGTTCCGTACAGCGGAAAAATTCCAGTCTTCTCGATTCCGCTCCGTCCGCCTGTAATGTTCCCAGCCATTTCCTGATGATGAAAGCAACCGCGAAACCCTGGACCCGGTCCCCGTTAGGGTAGGTGAACTGCTGCCCGGAACCGGAAAAAAGGGCCATTGGTTCGGCTTCAATAATCTCCAGGGAAGCCTCCTCCATAATTTCCCTCCGCAGTGCTTCCAGGGCTGTTTCGCCCATTTCAACGGCTCCGCCCGGTAGCCCCCAGAGATCCATGTCCCGGCGCAGCTGGAGAAGAAGTTCCTGTTTTTTGTTCAGTATCAGGGCGCGCACCCCGGGAATGCAGATTCTTTTTGATCCTACCAGCCCGCGGAGTTCTCTAACGTATCCATCCAATATGCCCGCCCTTTCAGGATGCGATGGCAACAGCCGGGTATTCCAGCATGGAAATGGCGTTGTTGGGGCAGGAAACCATGCAGGTCCCGCAGTCCAGGCAGTACTTAGGGTCAATTTCGGCCTTTCGAGTAACCATCACGGCTCCGGCCGGACATACAAATGAGCAGATTTCACATCCTGTGCATCGGGCCCGGTCAACCTTCATCTTCATTTCAAGAGTCTCCTTTTAACCATTTTCAGGTTTTTTTGTCAGTTTGGGAAGTCAGGTGTTTTTCTGGTGGAGACTGGTATTGGAACAGCCTGTCAGCAGCCTGTCCGCCCGCGGGTCTTACCATGTAGATGGCATTGTTGGGGCATGCTGCCATGCAGGTTCCGCAGTCCATGCAATACCTGGGATTTATTCTTGCTTTGCCTTCCATAACGGTAATGGTTTGAGAGGGGCATACCTGGGAACATGTCCCGCACCCCCTGCATTTTGTCTCATTAATTTTCATTCTCATGTCAGTGCTTCCTGGTAATTGCTCGTGTTGGTCACTGTCTTGTAACTCTATTCGCTACGGTTCGAACAGCTTCGTTCCGATTCTTACGATGTTGGCTCCTTCCTCAATGGCCTGGATGTAGCTGTTGCTCATCCCCATGGAGAGGTATTTCATTTCAACGTCCTCTATGCTGGCAGCAGCAAGATGTTCAAACAGGGCCTTGGTCAACTGGAAATAGGGCCTCGCGTTTTCGGGGTTGCCAAAGCGGGGGCCCATGGTCATCAACCCCTGAATTTTCAGGAAAGGAAATTCGGCTGCTATTTGCCGGGCGAGATCCGAGACTTTTTCAGGATCAACTCCTGTTTTGTTCGACTCGCGGCCGCTGTTGATTTCGATTAGCACAGGCATATTTTTCATTGCATGAGAGCAGTGCCGGTTAACGGCTTCGGCAATTCGCAATGAGTCAATGGTTTCGATCATGTCGAAAAGTTCCACGGCCCTTTTTGCCTTGTTCCTTTGCAGGTGCCCGATCAGATGCCATTTAACGGGAGATGGGGGGTCCAATCCCTCCAGAGCCATTTTCATTTCAAGGGCCTCCTGGATGTAGTTATGGCCGATGGCGGTAACCCCGGACAACAGGACGGATTTCACCTGTTCAGGGCTTCGGTTTTTGGCCGCGGCTACCAGGAGCACATTTTCCGGAAGAGAGGATATTATTTCTTTTACCTTGTCCGCAGTTGATGTCATGTTGGCTTTTCCTCCTTTGCCTGGAACAACAGGGGAAAAATGATATCGCTGGTACAGCAGGGCAGCCAGACCGCCAGGAAAAGGAAAACAGCGATTATTCCCGTAGTCAGGTAGTCGATTTCATTCCCCAGGGCCATGGTTATATGGAACAGAGATGCGAGGGTGCTCAGGAGTACATGCCCGGCGTGAGGGAATTTTGTGTAGGGCTTCCATAAGGAAAAAGCGATTCCGGCAAAAGCCAGGGGATTTACGAGCCACCATTTTTCAATGAATCCAAGGTGGAGCCCGCGGTTGGGAAGGTCCAGAAGTATTTCCCCGAACCAGGGTATTATGCAGTCACTGAAGCTGCCTATACCGATCGAACCAAAATATCCTATCAGTACCAGTGGCAGAAGCTTTCCCTTACCGTGAATCCTGTACATGCCGGCCGTAACTATGGCACTCAGGAACACATGCAGCGGATGAAGCGCCCCAAACAGCGACACGGATACTGAACGGGGCATGCCGCTCTTGAGAATTATCAGCATCAGGGCAATTCCGGTCAGCGACCCGAGCAGCGTAAAGGGCACGTGCGCTTTCAATTCAGTGATGGTGGTCTTGAGGATAGCTGCCATGACATTACCCGGGATTGTTAAACGGGGGCTCCGCGGTTCCAGGTTCATTGCCGCCTGAGCCTTCAATTACCTTGCCCCGGTCATTGATAAGTATTCCGTTGAGGTGATCGGTTTCATGCTGAATCACCCGTGCCCACAGGCCGGTGGTGTTGAATTTTTTAGGCTTGCCTCCAGGGTCATAACCCTTTACCAGGACCTGCTCGTTACGCCTGACCTCTGCCAGTACACCAGGAAGGCTGAGACAGCCTTCGACTAATGAGGATTCCCCGGCACTGACGGTTATTACCGGGTTGACCAGGCAGAGCTTCCGGTTCTCAATTTCGCATACAAACAGCCTGTGGGTTATTCCAACCTGGGGAGCTGCCAGTCCGATGCCATTGTTGGCCCTCATAAGCTCGAGCATTTCGTGAACGATATCCTCCAGCTCTCCATTGAAATGATCAACTGGTGAGCATACCTCACGCAAGACTTCATCAGGGAAGATCTTCAGGTTAAACTTCCTGGTAGTTGATACGTCCGGATTCATGTTGATACTCTTTCGGGTGATTGAACTCCTTGCAAAGCCTTCATTTTGATAATTAGCATTTACTGTTCCAAAACATGGGCCACCTGAGAATTATGATCGTAAATCACCTGCAATGAATAGGATAAGGGAATGATTTGCTTTGGATGGCTCGAAATATTGAGATAGAGAGTACTATTGCGGCAATCCTTTTGGAGGCCTTACAGTAGCTTTTATGCAATTTTGCTGATACAGCCGGCCTGGTATTCAGCAGGTGAGGGACAGGTCAGCTTGGATCCGGGCGTCGTCCCGGCAGCCGGCGGCTGCAGGAGCGGGCGTTTGGTGATGGGCCTTTGGAAGTTGGTCGGGACGGCGAGATTCGAACTCGCGACCCCCTGAACCCCATTCAGGTGCGCTACCAGGCTGCGCCACGTCCCGACCCTGTTCCGCATGACTCTCATTCCGCTGGCTTGCGGGTCTCAAATTTTTACAGACCGCGGCAGGCAGGCTTGAAAGCCTTCCCGCTACGCAGGCACGTGAGAAATGCGGGTCAACAGAGACCAGATTATAACAGAAAAGGAAATGTTCAAGAAGCAAACGAAGGATGTTTCTGGTCCCCTGTATTTGAGGCAGAGCGGGCCAGGGAAAAGCGGGTTGACATTTTACTGCAATATTTGGGCCAGGATGGGGGGATTCATTTATTCAGGATTGTCGATATCTTGTCGAGATGCATCTTTATTTCGCTGATAGCCAGCCTGTTCCGGGCGTCCTGGGTGTCGGTGAACAGGGCCATTTCCTGCCTGTCCCCCCATCCTTCTTCCCTGAGCCTGGCATTGGCTCCAGCTATGGTAAACCGTTTCTCGTAAAGGAGTAATTTAATGTATTGGACCAGATTAAGGTCATCCTTGGTGTAGATTCTCTGGCCGGCCCGGTTTTTAACCGGTTTCAGGCGGGGAAACGCACTTTCCCAGTAGCGGAGTACATGGGGTTCGACCCCGGTGATCCTGCAGACTTCTCCGATCCTGTAAAAAAGCTTTGAAGGATTTTTCTTCATCAATCAAACGAGATGTTTCGTGAAGGCCTGAAGGTTATGTGACGGTTTTCCTTGAGAAGCAGCCTGTCTCCAGTCTGGGGATTCCTTCCGAGTTTAGGTTTCCGGTTGATAACCGAAAGTGTTCCAAAGCCGGTCAGCTTTACATTTTCCCCCTTGGCCAGAGTCTCAACAATAGTATCGATAATCTTGACTACGATCTCATTGGCTTCTTCGTACGAAATTCCGCCATGCTTTTCATGTATTGCATTTACTAGGTCAGCTCTTATCATAGGTTTTTTCTCTCATTTCAAAGAAGGTTACAACTTCCAATTTAACACAAATCTTCAAGTAATTGGGATTATTTGTCCTAATCGAAAGTTACGTACATTATTTTGTTTGGATTCAAAGCCCGGGAAAATGATTTGCTCTAAATGTCAAAACATCCGATCCCGCGGTCACTTTTTCTTTTTCGAAGGCCTCTGGATGATTCGAATCGGGGTGGCAAAAAAGTCGTAATTTTCCCTGAGGCGGTTAATCAGGAAGCGGACAGTGGAGAAATGAAGAAGCTCTTTGCCTCTCATGAAAAGGACAAAGGCGGGGGGTGCGGTCCCGATCTGGCAGCAGTATTTGACCTTTGATTTCATGGCATCATCCCTGATGATTTTATTGGGGCCGCCGGCCTTGAGGATCAATTCATTCAATTCCGGGGTGGATATCCTGGTATTGCGGCCTGTCCA
Organism: uncultured Acidobacteriota bacterium; assembly: GCA_964579015.1. Lineage (GTDB taxonomy): Bacteria > Acidobacteriota > UBA6911 > RPQK01 > JAPXNP01. Next base: position 22,589 of record CAZOGT010000007.1, read on the forward strand.
GGCGTCAGAGGCGATTCTCAGAAGATCAAATACCCTTTTTCCTGACCTGGCTGAAACAAAGACAAAGGGTGCAAAATCCAGATATTTCATTTTATCCCTGAAATCCTTTTCCAGGTCCCGGGCGGTATTGGTCTCTTTTTCGGGCAGGTCCCATTTATTAACAGCAACAATGATGGATTTGCCGGCCTCGAAAGCGTATCCGGCAATAGTAGCGTCCAGGTGGGTTGCTCCCTCGGTAACATCAATCACCAGGATGACCACGTCAGCCTGTTCAATATTTTTCCTGGCCATGATAACGCTCAGTTTTTCCGCCTTCAGTTCCGTACGTCCTTTACGCCTGATTCCGGCAGTGTCGATGATCCTGAATTTTCTGGTCTCAAATTCGAAAGGCGTATCCACTGAATCCCTGGTGGTTCCCGGAATGTCGGAGACGATAACCCGGTTTTCCCCGAGAATTTTGTTGACCAAAGAAGATTTGCCGACATTGGGCCTTCCGACAATGGCGACTCGGATTTCTCTTTCAGCTTCTTCCGGGGCGGGCAGTGATGTATTGTCAGGGATTTTCTCAAGGATGGCTTCGGCCAGGCTTCCAATCCCGAGATTATGTTCAGCGGAAACCGCAAAAATCGGGTCAATGCCGAGCCTGCTGAATTCCCACACATAATCCTCAACCCCCGCGACATCCACTTTGGTTGCGACCAGCCAGACCTCTTTGCCGGAGGATTTGATCAGGGATGCGAGGTCTTCGTCCATGGGTATCAATCCGGAGCGGGTATCCACCAGCAGCAGGATCAGGTCTGAATTCCCAATCGCCATTCTTGCCTGCTCCAGGATCATGGAGGGGATGACATCCTGGTCTCCGGGGATGATTCCGCCGGTATCAACCAGTTCGAAAGTCTTGCCTTCGGATTCAATAATTTCGTACATGCGGTCCCTGGTTATGCCGGGCTCATTGCCGACCAGTGCTTTCCTGGAGCGGGTCAGGCGGTTAAAAAGGGTTGATTTGCCGACATTCGGGCGTCCAACAATTGCGACTTTATACATGGTT
>CAZOGT010000008.1:0-20507 GCA_964579015.1 uncultured Acidobacteriota bacterium
AACGGATGTAGGGCACCCCTTGTACCCTCTCTGGGCCGGGAAAGGAGGCCGGTTCTTGGGGTCTCCCCTCAAGCCTTCACAGGAACTGATCAGGGCGGTCTCCTCACCGCAGACATAGGAGCCGGCACCCATCTGGATCCGAATGTCGAAGCTGAAATCCTTCTTGCCGCAGATATCCTTGCCAAGCAGCCCCAGGTGTCTCCGGTTCTCCAGCACACTCTCCAGGAAATTGCGGAGATAGGCGTACTCAGCCCTGAGATAAACTATACCCTCTTCAGCGCCAATGGCGTATCCGCCAACAGTCATTCCTTCAAACACCAGGTCGGGATATTCCGTCAGGAGCACCCTGTCCTTGAAAGTTCCCGGTTCACCCTCGTCAGCATTGCAGACGATATAGCGCTTGTCTCCCTTTGCCGACCTGGTGAACTCCCATTTCATTCCGGTTGGGAATCCTGCCCCTCCCCGTCCCCGCAACCTGGCTGTCTTCACATTCCTGATAACTTCAGCCGGGTGCAGGGCTAATGCCCGAGATAGAGCCTGTCCGCTCCTGAAGGGCGCTAAAACGACTGGTCCACTCATTCGAATGTTATTTCTTACCATGGAATTGACCAGCTCATTTGAGTTGTTCCCATCCCCCAGCTCCCTGTGGAGCTTACTGGGATCCGGATCCTCTCTGAGCTCGGTGACTATCTGGCAGACCTTGTCGGAAGTTAAATTAGTGACCACCTCATCATTGATCAAGGCAGCCGGAGCCTGGTCGCACATTCCAATACAAGGCGTCCATTCCAGGGTAATATTCCCGTCAGGAGTGGTCTCGCCCATGCTTATGCCCAGGGCTTTCTCGAATGCCCTGGCTATATACTCGACTCCCCGAAGCCGGTCAATCACGTCATTGCAGAGACGAATGACGACCTTGCCGGTTGGTTTCTCGGAGTAAAAAGTATAGAAGGAAACCAAACTTTCAACTTCCACTCTGGGAGTGTTCAGGGTCCGGGCGATCAGGTCCATCGCTTCGCTCGAAAGACCTTTCAACTCGGCCTGAACATCACTCACAACATTCATCATGAGAGTCCGGTCGTTGTTGTATTTCTGGCAAATTCTTTCAATGGTTTTTTCCAAATTATTACTCATTCCCTATTACCAATCCCCACATTCACGTGGGCAAAAAAGACAACAATCAACCTTAGCGCATCCATAAATGAACACCAGGTGCCCTCGTCCAGGGATGCACTAAAGAACTCAATAAAAAATGACTGCTTTACAGGTTACAGATTTCCAGCTGAAAGGCAAGGAATAAAGATCCATAATCTGAATTCTTTCAACTTGGGCCCAACCCGAAATCCGTCCGGTTCTCTGGTCACATTATACCTGATTATGCTCAATTGTTAATGTTGGAAGGAAATGCCGGGAAAGATTACCGTGACCGGCCGTTTCAACCAGCGGCGTACTCCCCCGTAACCGGCCCGGGTTAATACCTATAAATCATGCTCCGGGGTCTGCTTACGGGTTCGTTTACTGTTCGAGGAGCCAAGGACAGCACCAATTTCCTGGAAATCAGGGAAGGTCCCAAGCACCGGCAGGTGCAGGTACTGCCCGGCCTGCTGTTCGGTCTTCAGGGAAGAATCCATCCACTCGGCTATTACCACGACAACCATCATGATGAGGAAAGAAATACCGATCATGATCAGCATCGGATAAAGCCTGCCCCGGTTCCAGAAGCTGTATATTTTCCTGACTTCCAGGTTATTGCTCAGATAAGGGATGCTCAAAGCGCCGGGTTTCCCGGCAGAGGAAACCATCTCCCCCTCGTTCTTGAAGTAGGAATAGGCGGCCAGCTTGCGACTGTAGAAAAGCACAATCAGCGTTCCGGTGGTTAGCCGGGGGCCCTTATGGATGACCTGAACATGATCTTCGCCGTCCGGGACAAGCGACGTGCCCTCCATGATGACTCCGGTGAGCTCCTCCAAACCTTGTGCCGGGTTATCCAGGTTTCCGGCAATAAGGTGATTCAGCTCCGCGAGCAGGGATGCGTTCAGAAACAGGAGGTCCGGATCTCGCAGGAGCCCCTCGCGGTCCAGGGAGGCATGCGCTGAACCGGGCAGATCCAAACCGTTCCCGCCTGAAAACTCAACGGTGTTGGTGATCTCATAGGCAACTGGATTGCTCAGCAGGTATAGATAAAAAAGAAGGGGCAGTACTACCGCGATCAGCAGGAACCTGGGTTTGACCAGGATAATGTTAAAGTACCTTTTTATTGTACAGTCAAGTTCCCACATCAGCTTTTCTCCAGGAATCCGAATTCGGGAGCAGAGGCCCCCGCACGGTTGCTTTTTGCGTGAGCTAGAACCTGCATGAGGACTCCACATTTCTCCACTGGTTCATTACAATTCCCAGTACCCTTGCACCGGATACCTCCATGTTCACAACAGCCCTCCGAATCAGGTTTTTGGGGGTAACCGCAGCCAGAACCGTCATGATCACTCCGTCACAGGCAGTAGAAACCACCACCGGATCCACCATATTCCTGTTGGGAGGAAAGACGGAGGCTGTATCAAGCAAAACAAAATCATAAAGATCCCTGATCTTTTCAACTATGGAAAGGGCAAGGAACGAAAGGTTGCGCTGGCCGGCAAGTTGAGCCCTGCTGGGAGCAGTCAGGACATCCACCCGGCTGAACCTGGTTGCCTTGACATGTGCCTGGGGATCGTTGCCGTCAAGGAATGCGTTCAGGTCAAAATCCCTCTCCAGGTTAAAGGATTTATGAAGCCCGGGATTTTTCCAGTTCAGGTCTACAGCCAGGACCTTTTTGTCTGAACAGTCAGATATCGCTGACGACAGGAGGGCCGAGAGCAGGGTCTTCCCTTCTTCCGGATAGGTACTGGTGACAGCCACACAATTCCTGGTTTCAGCGGGAAGCGCGGCTTTCATCGACATCAGGATCCGCCTGACCTCCGCTACCCGGCACAGACTGTCAATCTGAGAACCGCTGATAACAACAGGACCTTCAGGCTGTTTCATTGCTTGAGCCCTTTCCTGAAAAATGTCTGTTTAAAGTATCATATATTTCACTGACATACCCATGAAAACTCTCAATAAACCACTGCTGTCAGGCTAAGATCAGGCCTCCCAGTTGATCGGCATCTGTTCAGTGTTCTGCTCAGGCATACCTGCCGGTATCAAGCTTCCTGGCACGGACCAGAAATCCGGTATGGGCAGTCATTTTGTGAAAAGGGCGAAGAGCATTCTCAGCAACATCCCAGCTCCTCTGGATAAGCTCCCTGATTTCAACAACACCCCATCCCTCAAACTGCTGCAGGTGCCGGCCGAGAATGTAAACCTGGTTGACGGTCGGCAGCCAGGCCAGAAGAATCCCTCCCGGCCGAAGGGCCCTCCATGCAAAAGGGGCTGCCACGTCCGGCTCAGGAATATCAAGGATAACCAGGTCCAGGTCAGAGGCGGCTATCCCATAATAGACATCTCCCTGCAGCGCCAGGTGGAGGGCACCGGAATCCCCGAAAAGACGCCTGGCCTCCTCGACATTTTCCAGGGCCGGCCCTATAAACTCACGCCTGCGCTCACATGACAGGAGTCGCCCGCCCTTGCCGAGCAGCCTGAGGATCATGGTAGTCACGGATCCCGAGCCTATGCCGGCCTCCAGAACAGCTGCTCCGGGAAACAAATCGCCCCTCATAACCAGGGAGGCCAGGTCCTTGGGATGAATAATGGAAGTCCGTCGTTTTAATCTCTTCAGAATATAGTCTTCAAAGGAAAGGCGAAGGCAGACCACAGGCCGGCCCTGTTCGCTCTTCAGGAGCACTCCGGGCGGAGAACCGATAATTTCGTCATGGGAGATATGCCCTGTCCGTATATGGTGGAACTTATCCTTACGGCGGAGGGTCAGGAAATGCTTCTGCCCCTGCGGCTCTATTACTATTACTGGCTCACCTTCCTGAAAAGGCCTGCGCACTGCAGCATGAAGTTCTCCGTGCCCTGATTTTTTCACCTTGCTCCTAACTCCAGATGTTTACTCCGGAGCGGCAATCCTCAGTGTCCCCTCACCATCGCCAGGTCCGGGAAAACGAATTTACCAGATAGCCGGGCAGGCCGTAAAGCAGGAAATCAACTGATGGGCCGAAAACCGGGACGGAATCCCGTCATCCGGGAATGCAGCTCCGGCGGAAGCGAAAGGTTGCAGGCCGGACTATTCTTTTCCCGGACCTTTCTGAAAAAGCCCGGGAAACCCCTTGTTCACGGTCTTGTCAGGTCCCGGCAGAGAGTCCGAAGATTTCTCAAAATTTTTTTAAGGATATCCCAGATCCTGTGCTATTATTACCCGGTGGGATTTAATAGATTAGCGAATAGTCACGATGTAAAAAAAGCACAACCTGAATATCGATCCGAAAGAAATCTTGCCGTAGCAATCTTAAAACAAGCCTGGCAGGAAGCTATCGTCGATCTTTATATCGTCAAGGAATCTTCAAGAAAGGATTACGTCCAGCTCAAGGAAAAAGCCATTGACTGGATTTCCAGCGATGATGACGGATTTCCTTTCTGGTGTGAACTTGCTGATATCGACCACATAGCTATCAGGCAGAGGCTGAGTTATAAACTGAGATGCCAGAAAAAAGCCGCTTTTTTAAGAACTTTGAGTGCTTAAAAAAGCTTTTTTTTTGGACCGCTGCACTAGGTGAGTACCGGTCACCGTACGGTTCAGGCGCAGATTCGTCCATAAGACGAAACAGGTAAATAATAATAAGCGCCATGGACCTTTCATCATCAATAAAAAATCCATATCTGCAAGTTGTTTCCGCCTGGCCGTCGTCCCCGGTTCATCGCTATTCCGGCTCTCTTTCCTCGGCCAGCTCAGCCACTACCCTGAACCTGGCAGCCTCCCCCGGGTCACCCGTAAGAAATTCAGCAGCCTCGACCGGAACATTGCCGGCCAGAAGCACATCCTGAATAACAGGGGAAAGGGCTGCCAGCAGATCACCGGAGGCGGTTACCACCAGGCTCTTTACCGGCCACCTGAGGCTCTTCTGTGCCTGGGTTTTAATGGCCCTTATCTCGCTCAGTACTTCCACTGCAGCATTAAATGTACCTTCATGCTCCGGATCGGGTACCGCGGCAATCTCTTCCACCAAAGGCCATTGGGCAGTATGTACTGAGCGGTCTCTTCCCTCCCCCGCAAATCTCCATGACCATACCTCTTCCGTGATGTAAGGAAGGAAAGGGGCAAGCAGCCGGAGAAAAGTCTTCAGGCCCCAGGCAAGCCCGGCCAGGGCCGATTTTCTTTCAGGTGTATCTTCATCCAGATAGGATCGGATTTTTACAAGTTCAAGGTAATGGTCACAGAAATTCCAGAATGCTTCTTCTGAAACCTGAAGGGCTGCCGCATAGTCAAAAGACTCAAAGGACTCCGTGGCCTGCTCAACAACCTTCTTCATCCTTCCGGCCATGGCCAGGTCAAGAGGCGCGGTTATCTGTTCAACCCCCGGGTATCCGCCCTGGCCCGCACCCCGGTCCAACTGCGTGATCACAAAACGGCTGGCATTAAATACCTTAACGGCCAGGCGGCGGCCGACCTTGAACACACCGGGATCATAGGCGGTATCCGATCCAAGCCGGGCCCTGGCCGCCCAGTACCTGACGGCATCCGATGACCATTCGGTCAGCAGGTCCTCCGGGGTCACTACATTACCCTTGGATTTGGACATCTTTTTCCGGTCGGGATCAAGGATCCAGCCCGAAATCACCACGTGCTTCCAGGGAATCTCCCTCTCATGCATCCAGGCCTTGACGATGGTATAAAAAGCCCATGTCCTGATAATTTCATGTGACTGGGGCCTCACATCCATGGGGAACAGTTTCTTATGCCGTTCAGAATCAACCCCCCAATGGGATTGGATCTGGGGAGTCAGGGAGGAGGTAGCCCAGGTATCCATAACGTCAGGCTCCCCGGAAAATCCGCCCGGCTGGTCCCTTTGTCCCTCAGAATATCCGGGAGCGGCGGCCGAAAGGGGGTCAACCGGAAGCGTTCCGGGATCAGCATAAATGGGGGAAGCATAATCAGGCTCACCGTCACTTCCCAGGGGATACCATACGGGAAAAGGCACGCCAAAATACCGTTGCCTGGATATACACCAGTCCTGGTTCAGGCCTTCAACCCAATTCTGGTAACGGCTTCTCATGTACGAGGGATGCCATTGAATCTTCTCCCCCTGTTCTTTCAGCTGATCCTTGTACTCGAGGATTTTTACAAACCACTGGCGGGTGGTGACGAACTCCAGCGGCCTTTCACCTTTTTCATAGAACTTGACAACCTGTTCGACTGGCCGGGGATCATCCGGCATAGCAGGAGTCCTGCCGTCAACGAAACTGCCTTCCTCACTCAAGAGTTCGGCTGAAACCTTTTTGGCCTGGTTGGTGTTGAGCCCTTCAAGCCTGGACCAGGCATCCCGGGCTGCGACTGGATCAGTACTCTCAAACGGAGCGGTCCCGAACTCCACGGGGAGAAGCCTTCCGTTTCGCCCTATAACCTGCTTCAGGGCCAGGCCGGACTGTTTCCACCACTCCACGTCCATGGCATCGCCAAACGTACAGACCATAAGGATTCCGGTGCCCTTTTCAGGATCCGCGTGCTGTGCGGCAACAATAGGAACCCTGGCCCCGAAAAGCGGGGTGATGGCGTATTTGCCGAAAAGGCCCTGGTATCTCTTATCTTCCGGATGGGCTACAACCGCAATGCAGGCAGCCAGCAACTCCGGCCTGGTCGTCGAAATCAGAAGCTCTCCGCCTCCTTCGACTCCAAACCTGATGTCATGGAAAAATCCGTTGCGGGGCCTGTCCTCAACCTCTGCCTGGGCCACCGCGGTCTTAAAGTCAATATCCCACATCGTGGGGGATTCGACATTGTAAACCTGCCCCTTGTTCACCAGGTCCAGGAAAGAAAGCTGTGAGATTTTCCGGCAATGCTCGTCAATAGTCGCATACTGCTCTCCCCAGTCCAGAGACAGGCCGAGCCGCCGCCACAAATGCTCAAAGGCCTGCTCATCTTCTCCGGTAATTCCGGCACACGCTTCAATGAAATTGAGCCTGGAAACTTCCTCAATACTCTTGTCGGAAGCCTTTTTCCTTTCCGGCTTCCAGTTAGGGTCATGTGGAAGATGAGGATTGCACTGGATGCCAAGGAGATTCTGGACCCTCCGCTCCGTGGGAAGCCCGTTGTCATCCCATCCCATGGGATAAGCGATATTTTTCCCTTTCATTCTCTGGTACCTGACGATCAGGTCCTGGTGGGTGTAGCTGAAGACATGCCCTACATGAAGGGAACCGGAAACCGTGGGAGGGGGGGTGTCAACAACAAAGGTCTCATCTTTTCCCCGGGTCGGATCCCAACGATAGATTCCCCATTCATCCCACTTTCTCCCCCACTTATCCTCAACTTCCAAATGCTTGTATTTCGTTGGAATTTCCAACATCCCTGGCTCCTTTAAAACTTATTATCAATAAAGGCATTTGACTGCCCCGGGTGTACCGGGGACTTGCCCGGATTCTCCCGGAATACCTGAAGTAGCTGATAATACCAAAGAAGCCGCACCTTATTAAAGTTCAAATCCGGAGACCGCCACTCCTGGCTGGAACCTTGACAGCTGACTATCTGTTTCAGCATAAGCACAGGCGCTGTCACCCCCGATCAGGAGAACCGAAGCCCCCTGCCAGTCCCCGGAAAGCCTTAAGGCCGACTATTTATGCTAAAATTTTGGGGTAATGCCAGACAATCCGCTAGATCCTGAAACAGAGATTTCCGCAGAGGACATCCTTGCGGAAATTCCCTCCAGCCCGGAAAACAAGGATATCGAAATCCCTTCCGGAGAGCAGACCGGACTGACACGCCTTGATCCATTTCGTAGATATCTGCTGGAAATCAAACAGTTCAAATCCCTTTCCCCGGAAGAGGAACATGAACTCGCTGTTGAATACCGGGAAACCGGGGATGAGCGGATTGCATACCGGCTTATTACCGCCAACCTGTCACTGGTCGTAAAAATCGCCCGCATTTATAACCGTGCCTATTCCAACATTATCGACCTGATCCAGGAAGGAAACATCGGGCTGATGGAGGCTGTGAGGCGGTTTGACCCCTACAAGGGCAACAGGCTTCCCACCTATGCTTCCTGGTGGATCAAGGCCTATATTATAAAATCCATCATTGATAATTTCAGAATCGTAAGGATCGGGACGACCAATGAGCGTAGAAAGCTCCTCTTCAACCTCAGGAAAGAAAAGGAGAGGCTCCGACTCCAGGGAATCGAGCCGACCATACCTCTGCTGGCCAGCAACCTGAATGCTTCAGAGGAGGACGTGATAGCCGTTGACAGCAACATCAAGGCGGACGATCTCAGCCTGGACGAGCAGATCAGGGACAGCACCTCCCTGCATGTATCAGATACCCTGGAGGCAAACCAGGTTCCTGTCGATGACGCCCTGGCCCGACAGGAACTGCAGGAACTGTTCAACCGGAAGATGGAGGAGTTCTCCGCAACACTGTCAGAAAGAGAACAGGTGATTCTCAAAGAGCGCCTGGTTGCCCGGGAGCCTCTGACCCTCCAGCAGATTGCCGATCGTTTTGATGTCACCAGGGAGGCAATCCGCCTGAGTGAAAAAAACCTTATCAACAAAATAAAGGCCTACATGCAGGAATCCCTTTCCAAGGTTACTGACGTGGAATTCGGCCTGCTGGGGTAGGTACCTTTTCCCAGGCCCAGGTTCCGGGGATGGGAGGGAGACACCCGCAAAAAACAGGGAAACTCACTCCAGGAAAATTGACTTTTGAAAATAATAGGTTAAAATAGAGATCCTTCATTGAGTACGCAAACATCCGGTTTGATATTGCGTGATCAACTAAATTAAGGATTCTCACGGCAGTTATTTACTGCATGAATAGAGTAGAGGAGAAATGATATGTCCAGTGGAAAACTGAGTAAAACCGCAAGAGCGAGCCTTGGACAGAGAGGCCTCGCCGGCGGAGGAATGATTTGTCCAAAATGCAGCGCTCCGATGGTGGCGACTAAGATAGTCCGTTCCCACCTGGGCCCAGGCGGAATGTACTGGGTGTGCCAGAAAGACGACATCCGTATCCGCACTCATTAACCATATCGAATGAGAAGGCGGTGCTGAAAAACACCGCCTTCCCGCATATCCATCCGGACTCACACCGGAATCCCCTGGATAAACCTTCCGCAATGCAGGCCCCAGAATTCCCGGAATCCCTGGTTTCAGTTGTTCGATCGAACTTTCAGCTTGGGAATTTCAACCATCACCCTGGTCCAGGGCGGAAGAGACTCAATAATCCAGACATTCCCCCCGATCACCGAATCATGGCCAATGACGGTCTCGCCTCCCAGGATAGTTGCCCCGGAATAGATAACAACGTTGTCTTCCACTGTAGGATGGCGTTTCTTGTTCCGCATGGCCGCAGCTCCGCCCTTGAAGCTCAGTGCTCCCAGGGTCACTCCCTGGTATAGCTTGACGTTATCCCCGATTTCAGTGGTTTCTCCAATAACCACGCCTGTCCCGTGATCAATAAAAAAAGCTCTCCCGATTTCCGCTCCCGGATGAATATCAATTCCGGTTTCACGATGGGCATACTCGCTCATCATCCTGGGTATGACAGGAATGCGCATCCGGTTTAATTCATGGGCAATCCTGTAGATCGTGACGGCAAAAACCCCGGGATAACTGAATATGACTTCATCAAGGCTCTGGGCGGCAGGATCTCCATCATAGGCTGCCTGGACATCCATGGCCATTTTCTCCCTGATCTCAGGAATCATTTCCAGGATAGCCAGCGAGAACTCCTCCGCCTGTTCATGGCAATCTTCAATACTCTGATTCTCACAGCACCCTTGCAGGGCTTTGAAAATCTCAGCTGAAAGGCTCTCATGGATCTCCATCACCTGTTCCCCGACATAGTATTCTGCACCATTGCGGCTGACAGATGATTTTCCGAAATAACCAGGATAGACTACGGCCCTTATTTGCTTCAAAATCCTGATCATTATCTTCTCATCAGGAAGCGGGCTCTCCCCTAAATGATGCAGATCAGATGGCTTGTCCTGGTAGGTCTTCAAAATCCGGTCAACAATACCCGGAATTTTTCCTCTTTTTTTATATATGGTTACCATAAATCATGTCCTTAGGCTGGTTATCTGTTAATTATTGCTTCTATCCCGCTCAACCACTGCCTGCCGGGTACGGCGGGGGCCCCTGCAGCAGGGGCGGGTGCAGCACGGGGGCTTCATTCTACAGCAAACACGGCCTCAGCTTCATCCAGGGAAACCCCCAGGACGTTTATGGCGACATCATTCAGCTTTGCTCTCGACCCCTTGAAATGAAAAGTCCTGTGCAGATGAACAGCTTCTTCACCTGCTTCGACGGCCAGGGCAGGGGAAGAGGTTTCAAGTTCATAGAAAGGCCCCAGCGGCTCTTCTCCGGGGGCAGGGATTCCATCATTGTAGCAATTCACAACATCTCCGCTAAAGGGGTCCTCCTGGATTTTCCACATGGAATTCACATAATCAGCAGCTTCCGGAGGCTTATTAAACTGTACCAGAGTCAGAACATTTCTCGAGGCATCCCAGCTCCCTAACACGTCACGGGCCCGCTCTGGGCTAAGGCCGATTTTGCTTCGGTACTCTCCATCACCGGAGAAAAACAGGGCCTTTTCTCCAATTTTCAGCCTTTCCGGAGGAACCTTTCCGAAATATTCATCATTCACAACCGGCCCGGAGATATCAGGCCCTGACCTGTAAGGGACAATGATGGTTGTGCCCGGGGAGGGAAGGTACATCCCCAGTATCCAGATGGACAGTAGCCCTCCCTCCCGGGTCCAGGCCTCTTCTCCGCTGTTCTTTACCCTGTTCTCAGTCTCAAAAGCTACATGATGCAGGGCTTCCATACCCTCAAAACCCAGTAGTTCCTCCATGTCCAGCAGCTCTTCAATCCTTTCCGCAGGTACTATCCGGATGGTCCTGGTGATCTCAAGATCAAACTCGGTGCCGGAATAGTTGCGAACCTTTGCCGCCCTCCGGAAAGATGCCTCGGAGGTTCCGGCGCTAATGGTCTCAAAAGCCTCAGTGTCGATAAATGCAGGGGTCTGCCAGTGCTCAAAGTCAAAAGGGTCACCTTTTTTGAAAAAAATGGAATACTGCCCTCCTTCCGGTCCCATCCAGAACCTGTCCTCACCCCCATATGCATTTATGTGCCGGGCGGTCTCTCCCGTCTCTATCAAATCATAGTTAATCCAGCCAAAACTGCTTCCTCCGATACCGTCACAGCTGCTGGTCATCACCCGGGCCTGCCATTCGGGAACCACCGCCGCCAAGCCTCGCCCCTTTACATCGGCGAGCAGAATTACCCCGGTATGTTTCTTCAGGAAATCAAGGTCTTCACCAAAAGAATTTTCTTCCCCTATCGAATTGTTTCTTCTTCCCATCTCAGCCTTCTCCCCCCCGGCAGGCACCCGGCATGAACAGATAACCAGGAAAAATCCAATCACCAACGTCGTTACTCTTTTCATTACGCCTCTCCATTCGCAAAGGTCAGTCTGCTAATAGACTAGAGACGCTTTCGGAAATGCGCAAGATGCCCGCCCGTATTTATAGCCGAAAATCCCTGGATAACCACCTTCTACGGCCCCCGCACGGTAATAGCCATAATCCATTACAAACTAGAGGATCTTTGCAAACCATTGAAAAATAAAGACCAGAAGGAAGTGACTGTTTACAAATCGAGACCTGTCTATTAAGATTATGGTTATGGCTGTACTGGACAGATCACGTCACCGGGGTTTTCGGACAGCGTGGATTATCCTCTGCTTTTCCTTGACTGTATGCCTTTCGGCTCCAGAGCAGGAAACCTATGAACTTAAAGGCAAGATTGTAAGATTTGATGATGGGAAACCTGTCAGGGATTCAGTCCCGGTTGTGTTTCTGAGGGCTGTCCATTCCCCATTGACCGTCAATACCCTTGTCGGGCCGTCGGGCCGATTCGGTTTCAAAAAGATTCTTGCCGGCCCCTATCGATTGACCATTGCTGTCCCCAGCTGGGGGCAGATGGAAAAATCCATTGATATCGGACCCTCTTTTGCCGACCATAAAAACAGAATTGAGATGGAATTCCAGTTCAAGCCCGACTACCAGACCAGGGAGAATGATGTCGTATCGATAGGGCAGGTCAAGATACCTGAAAAAGCGAAACAGGAATACCGGAAAGCCCTTGAAAAGCTGGAAAAGCCTGAAACCGAAAAGGCCATAGAACACCTGGAAAAAGCTCTCGAAATTGCCCCCCATTACTCCGATGTCTGGAACCGGCTGGGCACCATAGCATTTGTTTCCAACGATTTCAAGAAGGCCGAGAACTGTTTCAGGACTGCCATCAAACATGACCCTGCTTCATTTTCCCCGGTTGTGAACCTGGGAGCCGCCCTTTATGCCCTCGGAAAATTTGAAGAGTCCCTGGAAATGAACCGGCAGGCTGTTTCCATGGAGCCCCGTGACCCCCTGGCCAACAGCCAGCTGGGATTGAGTTACCTGGCCCTGGGAAACCATTCCCAGGCCGAGGACCACCTGCTGAAATGCAAGTCCCTGGATGCTGGCCATTTTTCACATCCCCAGGTCTCCCTGGCCGAACTCTACAGGCAGACCGGAGACATCGAAGGAATGGCCAGGGAACTCAACGAGTTCATCTTCTATCATCCTGACGACGCGAAGGTCCCCGATTTCAGGAGGATCCTCGCGGAAATCGAGAGCTCATTGAGCCCCGGACAGGATTAGAACCCCCGGGAAGGTGAAACCATTTGAACAAAATACCTGTCGCACTGTTGCTCACAATTCTGGCTTGCCTCCACTTTCTCACGGGAGAGGATATCACTGGAAAGGCGAGTCTCGACTACCCAATCACGCCGGTGCCAGTTACCCGCGTCAAAATCAATGACGGTTTCTGGTCGGTAAAGTTGGAAACAAACCGGACCGTCACCATTCCCTCCTCGTTCAGGAAATGTGAGGAGACTGGAAGAGTGGACAACTTTTCCATAGCTGCCGGGATCAGGGAAGGCGGGTTCCAGTCAAAATACCCGTTTGACGATTCAGATGTATACAAAATCATGGAAGGGGCCTCCTATTCACTGGCAGCTCACCCGGATCCGGAACTTGAGAAATACCTGGATGACCTGATCGCCACGATCGCCATGGCCCAGGAAAAAGACGGCTACCTGATGACCTGGAGAAGCATTGATCCGAACAAGCCGCCGACTGACTGGTCCGGGGACGAGCGTTGGGCAAATACCCTGAACGGACATGAACTCTACAATGCCGGGCACCTGTATGAAGCAGCAGTGGCACACTTCCAGGCTACCGGCAAACGCAACTTTCTCGACATAGCATTAAAGAATGCCGGGCTGATAATCGAAACCTTCGGTCCGGGAAAGCTGATGATGCCGCCCGGACACGAGGAAATAGAAATCGGCCTGGTCAAGTTGTATCGTGTCACCAGTGACAGGAGATACCTGGACCTGGCCGAATTTTTCATCGACCAGAGGGGAAACTCCGAAGGTCATGAACCCTACGGGAAGACCTACCAGGACCACATCCCGGTACGGGAGCAGGAGGAAGCTGTGGGGCATGCAGTCCGGGCCGCCTACCTCTACTCCGGAATGGCCGACGTGGCGGCGCTTACCGGAAACGAGGGCTACCTGAAAGCCCTGGAAAAGATCTGGGAAAATCTTGTCAACAGGAAACTCTACATAACCGGGGGGATCGGCTCCATAAGGGGCGACGAAGCGTTCGGCAGGGACTACAGCCTGCCGAACGAAACAGCCTACAATGAAACCTGCGCTGCCATAGCCAACATCTTCTGGAACCAGCGAATGTTCCTGCTCAAGGGCGACGCAGCCTACATCGATGTCCTGGAAAGGACCCTCTACAACAATATGCCGGCAGGAGTCTCGCTTGGGGGCGACACCTTCTTCTACCCCAACATCCTGGAGTTTGACGGCAGGGAGGCCTTCAACTACGGTATCGCCGGCAGAAGTGAATGGTTCAACTGCTCCTGCTGCCCTTCCAATGTCTCCCGTTTCATCCCATCCATCCCGGGATATATATACAGCACCAGAGATGACACGATATTCATCAATCTCTATATCGGCAATGAGGCTGAAATCCCGATGCAGGGAAGCCTCGTCGGAATCGAACAGCGGACCGCCTACCCCTGGAACGGTAGTGTCAGAATCAAGGTTGACCCCGGAAAAGCGACAAGGTTCTCCCTCAAGCTTCGAATACCGGGATGGGCGGTCAACCGGCCGGTCCCCGGAAACCTCTACAGATACATGAATCCCGGGCCGGGAACCTTCAGGGTCTCGGTCAACGGGAAGGAAGTCCAACCTGAGACTGAGCGGGGCTACCAGACGATCACCAGAACCTGGAAAAACGATGACGTAATCCAGCTGGATATCCCAATGCCCGCACTCCTGGTTAGAGCCCACGAAAACGTTGAAGCTGATGCCGGGAAGGTCGCCGTCCAGAGGGGCCCGGTCGTCTATTGCGCTGAGGCCGTTGACAATAACGGGAGCGCCCTGGACCTGGCCATTCCCGGCAATGCTCTGTTCCAGGAAAGGTTTGAAGAAAATACCCTGCAGGGGACCATGTTCCTGACAGCCGGCCGGGGAAAGAGAAAGGTGACCCTGGTTCCATACCATGCCTGGGCTAACAGGAAGATCGGGGAGATGAAAGTCTGGTTCCCCCTGGAGTGAACTGCAGGTCAGGCCCGCAAAGGCCTGTCCCCGAAAATCGCCGTGCCAACCCTGATGATGGTTGCGCCCTCCTGGATGGCTACTTCAAAGTCATGGCTCATGCCCATGGAAAGCTCGGAGAGGGCCTCGCCCCTGCCAATGTCCAGGGATTCCCTGAGGCTCCTGAGCAGGCGAAAATATTTCCGGGAACCTTCAGGATCTTCCGCATAGGGCGGTATGGTCATCAGGCCCCGCAAATGCAGGAACGGACACGCATCAATAACGGCTAGAAGCTCTCCCGCGGACTCAGGATCAACTCCGGACTTCCGGTCTTCCCCACCTACGTTGACCTGCATCAGCACTGCCAGCTTCTTCCCAAATTCCTCTGCCAGGGAATTCAGCTTTACCGCTATCCTGGCCCTGTCAACGGTCTGAATGCAGTCGAACACTTCCGCCGCTGTCCTGGCCTTATTGGACTGGAGGTGTCCGATCAGGTGCCATTCAATCCTCCTGCCCTTCAGGCTCATGATCTTGTCCCGGGCTTCCTGCACCTGGTTCTCTCCGAACACTACCTGGCCGGCATCATTGGCGGCTGCCACCTTTGCCGCGGGAAACCTTTTGGATACGGCTACTACCTTGATTTCCCCGGGATCCCTCCCGCAGGCTTGCGCGGCTTCCTCAACTCTCTCATGCATCCTTCTTAAACTGTCGCTGATCACCATTACCCTTAGAGTATACTCCAAAGATCAGCCCGAATGTACTGTTGACAATCCACCTTAAAACCGGAACAATCCTATACGTGACAATTAAAAAAAATACCGGGAAATTCATCACCTTTGAGGGACCTGAAGGATCAGGGAAAACCCTGCAGATCAAGCTGTTGGCCGGGGAATTCGACCGCCGCGGAATCTCCCATACCACTACAAAGGAGCCTGGAGGCACAGAATTCGGAAAGGAAATCAGGGAAATTCTGCTTAAAAACGGCGGAGCCTCCAGAAAGCCGGTATCTGAGCTGCTGCTCTACCTGGCCGACCGTTACCAGCATATTCATGAAGTCGTGTGTCCCTCGCTTGGGAGAGGCGAGATAGTTATTTCCGACCGCTACCACGATGCCACTTTGGCTTACCAGGGTTATGCCCGGGGCGTCGACATGGAACTGATCAAAAGTTTTTTCGACCGTCTGGGCCTGCTGGTCCCGGACCTGACCATTGTCTTTGATATTGATGTTGAAGTTGCCCTGGCCAGGGCCAGAAGCCGCAACGTGACCAGTGATCAGGTGCATATGGGGAGATTTGAGGAGGAAGAACTCAATTTCCACCGCAAAGTCAGGGACGGCTACCTGGACCTGGCTGCCATGGACCCTTCCAGGTGTTCAGTAATCGACGGCTCCGGAACCCCGGAAGAGGTGCACAAAAGAATAATGAAGGCCCTGGGGCCCCTTCTATGGTAAATACAACCAGCTTCCGCGAATTTGAAGGCAATACCCGGCTCACTTCCCTGCTGAGAAAGGGAACCCTGCCTCATTCTTCGCTTTTTACCGGGCCGGATGGAGTAGGGAAAAAAACCTTTGCCGTTCTGCTGGCGGCTTTGGCAAACTGCAGGGGGGAAACCGCTGAAGAGAACGAGATCTGCGGCAGATGCCCTTCGTGCCTGAAAGCCCTGTCCGGCAACCATCCCGACATCTATGTCTACGACTCGGAATCTAAAGACGGGGCACCAGGCACATCCATCAAGATAGAGGACATGAGAAATCTCCGCAAGGAGGCTTATTACCGTCCCTTTGAGGGGCTCCTCCGCTTCTTTATCATTGATGAAGCCGAGAAAATGACGGAAGAAGCCGCCAACTGCATTCTCAAGGTGCTGGAGGAGCCCCCTCCTACAACCAGAATAATCCTGGTGACAGCCTATCCGGGCCTGCTTCTGCCGACAATCCTTTCCCGCTGCCAGTCGTTCCGGTTCAGGCCTTTGCCTCCCGACTCAATCCTGCGGCTCCTCAAATCAAGAACCGATCTGGAAGAACCTGAGATGAGGGCTGCTTTTGCAGAGGGATCATTCGGCAGGTCCCTCAATCTTGACCTGGCTGATATCCGAATAAAAAGAGACGCGTTACTGCGCCTCCTGGCCTCCTTCCTCAAGGAAAATACTTTCTCCTCGGTATTCTACGCCTGCCAGCAGGATCCATTCAGTAAAATAGTCAAAAACCGGGCATCCGTCGAAGAACTTCTCGAGCTCCTGGCCGGCTTATGTCATGATATATATTCATTAAGAACGGAAATCCCGGAGAGGATTATTAACCAGGACCGTATTGAGCAACTGGAACGGCTTTCAGACCGGCTGTCTTTGGACAGCCTGCAGAAAATCCTTTATCATATCAGGCAGGCTGAACATGACCTGTCCCGGAATGTCAGCCCGCAGATGTGCTTCGAAACGCTTTGGCTTTCCTTGAAAGGTATAGATTAAAGGGTTTGTTCCCCAGAAAATAAATTGGACTACCAGTGAACATAGCAATAGTTCGCTTCCCTATAAGCAGAAAAAAAATTAATTTCTCCGCCTGTGGTACAGAGTTGCGAATTGGAGACCGCTGCATTGTTACCACAGACCGGGGTGTTGAACTGGGAACGGTTACGGACATCCGCAAGGTCGAAAAGCTGCCTGAGGACAACCTCCGGAAAGTCCTGAGAAAAGCTACCGAACGCGACCTTTATCTTAATGAGAAAAATAAGGATAAGGAAATCAGGGCCGCTGCACTCTGCAAAAAAAGAATCGATACCCGCAAACTGCCAATGAAACTTTCCCGGGTGGAATACCTGTTTGACGGAAGCAGGGTGATCTTCTATTTTACCGCTGATCACCGTGTTGATTTCCGGGAATTGGTTAAGGATCTGGCCAGGGAACTGCGTACTCGGATCGAAATGAGACAGATCGGAGCCAGGGATGAAGCGAGGCTCGTGGGAAGCATGGGATGCTGCTCACTCCATGAGAACTGCTCCAGGCTGTTCCTGACCGAAATGGAATCGGTAAGCGTTAAAACCGTCAAATCACAGGGTCTGGGTATGAACCTCTCCCGGCTGACCGGGATGTGCGGGAGACTCAAATGCTGCCTGAATTTTACTCCCGAGGAAGATATGATCCGGAACAACGACTGTCCTCATCGGAACAGCTCGAACCGGCAAGGCCGCTGTCCCCTGCGAAACCCTGAAAATGGAGAAAAAAAATCAAATCCGCCTGAATACCAGAGCAGCGAACCAACTGCTACATAAGGCCGCGTTTCCCGGCCCGGATTTCTCACCGGTTTTCGTAGCGCAGCAGCAAGCCGGCGAGAAATGCGGGCTTCTTTGTTGAAGCCAGGCCTCAGCCTCCAAGTCTATTCCGGCCCCTCGGCTGACTGCTGAGCAAACTTCTCCTGGTAGCTGATCTCAGCTTTGCTGAAATAGTCCAGGTCTCCTGATTCGGGATTATTCTCCGCGAAACTCCGGCAGGTCTCTACCGCGGATTCATATTTCTCCAGCTTTTCATACGTTTCAAGCAGCTTTTTGTAGGCTTCCGGCCAGGTCCTGTCATACTTGACCGCCTCGCTGAAACGGTCTTCCGCGGCAGCATAATTATCCCTCTTAAAGTAATACTTGCCTATTTCAAGGTTTTTCCTTGCCTGCTCCGGATCATGAGGGTAGACCTTCTCTTCGCCTTCTCCCGGTTCTTCGAAATCCCTTATCAGGACAGGACCCTGGCTCCGGCGGTCTTCCGTCCCCTGTCCAGGACTCTGCCGCTGGGGGGCAGCGCTGATTAGAAAAGGTATCAGCAGCAGTAAAAAAACTCTGATTCTCATCATTTTGATTCTAACGGATTGAATTGTAAATGTAATATCCCGATGCTATTATTTAGACGGGAAAAAAAGCCTTTCGTTTCATGAAAAAATCCCCCTCATGTTAACAGATCTGCGATCCCGGGGAAATTTCATGGAGACTGATGCCGGCAGTAGAGAAAACTCAAATCTGAGGTCCAGCGGAATATGAACCCAGCTGGAAATCCGGAGCCCGATTCGGGAAACCTTCATGAAATTGTCTTCTCCCTTGGAGACCCTAATGGAATCGGACCCGAAATTACACTGAAAGCTCTCCAGGCCCTTTTAGAGACTGCTGATTTCCACCCGGTATTGGCCGGAGACAGGTCCTGCCTGCATGCCCTGGGCCGCGAAATGGACGTCTCTCTCCCCTGGGACAGAATCGAGGTCGTCCCGGCTGGAGACAGCTCCTTCACACCGGAATGGGGCAGGGTCTCAGAGGAAGCCGGGAAAATCGCCTTTGCGTCCCTCACCACTGCGGCTGATATCTGCAAGGAGAGAAAGGCCCGGCTGATGGTGACCGCCCCGGTGAATAAACAATCCCTGCGCATGGCTGGATTCAGGTTTCCTGGACAGACTGAGTTCCTGGCTGACTGTTTCGACGCGGAAAACTACTGCATGGCATTTCTCTCAAATGTGTTTCACCTGTTGCTGGCAACCATCCATATCCCCCTGTCCCAGGTTCCCCGATCCCTGGACCGGGAGGGGCTCTACAGGAAATGCTGCCTTTTCCATGAAGCCCTGTGCCGACTCGGCAACACGCCCAGAATAGCGGTATCCGGCATGAATCCCCATGCCTCTGAAAACAGCCTTTTCGGAAGAGAGGAGGAGGAAGTCATCACCCCTGTCATTGAGAGACTGAGGTCCCGTTTTGGACAGGACTCTTTTTCAGGCCCTTATCCTCCTGATACGGTCTTCAACAGGGCCGCATCAGGAACATTTGATGCGGTAGTGGCCATGTACCATGACCAGGGACTGATTCCCTTGAAACTGCTGGCTTTTGATAAAGCGGTAAACACCACCCTGGGGCTCCCCCTGGCCAGGACCTCTCCCGATCACGGTACGGCTTTCGATATAGCCGGGAGTTTCAGTGCCAATCCGGACAGCATGATTGAGGCAGTCAAGTGGGGCATGCGACTCTCCTGTCCTCCTTCAGCCGCGGGACAGGGCTATGCCTGACCTCATGAATAAAGAGAGTCGGGAACAGGATATCCTGAAACCGTGGATCCCGCGGAAGGCAGCCCTCCCCGTGCTGATCTACCTCGCGCTCTCCATTCTTTTCAGCTCCAGTTTCTTCAGCTGGAGAAACCTGGAAAGCCACAGTATACAGGGAGGGGACCCGGCATTTAACGCCTGGATTCTGCAAAGGGCCACCCATCAGCTGCTGACAGATCCGAAAAATCATCTCGACGGAAATGTTTATCATCCAACCAGGAATTCCCTTACCGCCTGGGACCACCTGACTTCCCTGGCCATTTTCAACATACCCCTTCACCTGTTAAGCAGCAGTCCCTGGTTCGGCTACAACCTCCTTATTTTCCTGGCCTATTTCATATCCTCCCTGGGAGGGTACAGGCTGGCTTTGACCCTTAAAGGCAACAGGTACGCCGCTTTCTGGGCCGGGATTTTCTGGGGCTTCCTGTTCTTCAGGGCCCACCACTTCACCCACCTGCAAATCCTCTCATTTCAGTGGATGCCCTACAGCGCCGAAGCCCTCATATCCTTCCTGAAAACCGAGAAAACCAGGCACCTCCGCCGGTTCGTCGTTTTCACCCTGCTGCAGTCCCTGGTGGGCTGGTACCTGGCTGTAATAAACGGATTCCTCCTGCTTATTGTCTTCCTGTTCAGTGTGGGGAAAAAGAATTTCAACAAATCGGTCCT
>CAZOGT010000008.1:20517-23226 GCA_964579015.1 uncultured Acidobacteriota bacterium
CTCAAGGGGGCTGGCGGCCTTCCTGGTCATGACCCTGGTGATGCTGCCCTTTATCCTGGCCTACGGCGAGAGAAAAAGCTCGATCAGCGGGGAAAGGGCCATTTCAACGTCTTTGCAAAGCGGTGAACAGATCCTTCCCTGGGACTATCTCCATCCGCCGAGGGCCACGATCGCGGGGAGACTCCTTGATAAAGGGAGGTATTCAATCTGGGGCGAAAATACCCTTTACATCGGTTTTGTACCCCTGTTACTGTCCCTGGCCGGACTCTGGTTTTCATACATGGAAAAGAAGGCACTGCCGGCACTGCCCCCCCGCAGGCTGGGGGCCCTCGCCTCCGGATTAATGCTTGCAGGGGGAGTTTTTGCCCTTGGGTACAACTCCCATAATCTCGGGATACCCCTTCCCTGGAATTATGTCAGCAGCCTGATTCCGCCCCTGGCCCTGGTCAGGGCGACCCCCAGATTCTCCCTGCTGGTATATATGGGTATCCTCGTCCTTTCAGCAGCCGGGCTCTACTTCCTGCTGGCAAGAATATCATCCCCGGGGAAAAAAATGCTCCTGACCGGATGCCTTTCAACCCTTTTTCTCCTGGAAGTATACCCGTTCAACCTGCCCATCAATCCGGATAAACCTTTCAGCTACGAGGAAACGGATATCATGATCTCCGGGATCAGGGAGGAGGCGGGGAGGGATCTGATTATTGCGCACATTGTTCCCACGATAAACACCATGGAGCGGGAGGAACTGCAGAAAAACCAACACATAAACCCAATCAGGATCAGCAGGGACTCCATAACAATCCGGATGCAGCTGACCCCGCGCCTGATGCTCGGGTCCACACTGCACTGGTCACGGATGCTTAATGGAATCAGCTACCTTGGCCGGCCCACCAGCCATTACTTCGCCATCGCCAATATGTTTCCCGATGAAAGGGCCGTCGCTCTCCTCCGCCTCTATGATGTTGACCTGGTTGTCATGTCAGAGATACCGGGACTGGTAAGCAAACCACAGCTTGAAAAGATGCTGGAGGCAGCGGAACAACTTGGCGACGTCGTCCCGGCTGCCGATGGAAAATACATCCTGAAACTGGACCGGCAGAAGGCAGCCCAACAGCCTATTCCAGGAACAACTCAATTACCGGGACCGCAACATCCGGCTCCTCCACCGGAAGCTGCAGGGTGAGCGTATCCGCCTCCTGCGCTTCATTGATCCAGTGCCCAACCCGTTCCACGAACCTGATCTCGGAGGCATCATTCAACAGCTGCGCGTATTTAATCTTACCCTTGTAGCCATCCAGATGCAGGGCCCTGAACGGCCACTCCATGACATGGACATAGAGCCGGTTGAGTTCAGGATTATAGGTGAGGAAACAATTCTGGGGCACCTTGAATTCATCCGGAGCCTGGGTACACCCATAGATGGAACGGCTGTGGCGGTCCATCCAGTCACCCATGGCGGCAAGCCTGGTGGTAGCCCTGGAATCAAAATCTCCCCGGCCGGTTGGGCCTACATTCAGCAGCAGGTTGCCTCCCTTGCTGACCACCTCAACCAGCATTGCTACCAGCTGCCTGGGGCTTTTCCAGGTGTATTCATCCCGGTAATATCCCCACGATCCTGAAAAGGTCTGGCAGGTCTCCCATGGCACTTTTTCGCCGTTCACGGTAACCCATTCCCGGGGCATAAACTGCTCAGGGGTCCTGAAATCCCAGCCCCAGTCAGTATCCAGCAGGTCGGCACGGTCGTTGATGATGATGCCCGGCTGCAGTTCGCGAATCATTTTAACCAGCTTCTCCGACTGCCAGTCCTCCCGGCCCTTCCCGTCTTCTCCCGGGTAGGAGTAGTCAAGAAACAGGCAATCAACTGTTCCGAATTCCGTCATAAGTTCCTTTACCTGGTTGTAAGCATATTCGGCATATTTCTCCATGGAGCGTCCAGCATTCCCGGCCCTTTCTTCCCGGCTGTCCCTCATGGGATGGATCCGGTCAACAGTGAACTCAGGATGATGCCAGTCAATAAGGGAATAGTAGAACCCAACCTTGAGCCCCTCTGCCCTGAAGGCTTCCACCATCGGCTTCAACAGGGATTTCCCATAAGGAGTATTGGTAACCTTGTAATCAGTAAAGTCCGAGTCCCAGAGGCAGAAGCCTTCATGGTGCTTGGCGGTTACGACGAAGTATTTCATGCCCGCGGCCCTGGCGGCCCTGGCCCATTCCCTGGGATTGTAAAGATCCGGGTTCCAGAGATCAAAATATTTTTGGTAGTCCTCGTTCGAAATCTTCTCGCGGTTTCTGACCCATTCGTGGCGGGCAGGCATCGCATAAAGACCCCAATGGATGAACATGCCGAACCGTGCCTCGGTCCACCACTCCATCCGTTTTGCTTTCTGTTCCGGCGTTTCCTGCCAATCCGCAGCCAGTATCCCGGCACCTGAACCGGACAGGCAAACAAGAACCATCATCAAACAGACCAATTTTCCCGATCTTCTCATGCCGCTCTCCATTTCTTACTCAAAAATGTATTGTTGATCCTCAATAATCCTATTTTCTCCGGATTGATCAAAAAGGCAAGACGCAATATGGGACTTCACTGTTGCAGCCGCCCGGCAGCGGCCTTTTTTAATGCAGATCAGGAGAGCTGCGCGTCCGCAGACTCTTGCAAAACAACCCGCCCTGGCTTAACCTTTTAACCAAGGAATTCACCATTAAAAA
>CAZOGT010000009.1:0-22154 GCA_964579015.1 uncultured Acidobacteriota bacterium
GCCCCGCGGCCTGGTGCTGGTAACCGGGATCACCGGTTCCGGGAAAACAACGACCCTGGCGGCAATGATTGAAGAGATCAATTCAACCTTTCCCTGGAAGATTGTCACCATTGAAGATCCCATTGAGTTTCTGCACAGGGACAAGAATTCTTCAATTATCCAGCGGGAAGTGGGAGGGGATACCGAAAGTTTTGCTGATGCCCTCCGGGGGAGCCTGCGACAGGACCCCGACTGCATCCTGGTTGGTGAGATCAGGGACAAGGCGACTATCGACATAGCGCTGAAGGCTGCTGAGACCGGTCACCTGGTACTTTCCACCCTCCACACCACGGATGCGCCCAAAACTATCCGTAGGATGATGAGCCTGTTCGATGCCTCTGAGCAGAATGAAATCCGTTCTCGGTTGGCTGAGGCATTGAAGGCCGTGATCTCCCAGCGCCTCCTGCGCCGCTCTGACGAGGAAGGAAGAATCGCGGTCGTTGAAGTGATGAGACAGACCCTTGCTATCCAGGATGCCATTGAGCACCCTGAGAAAGGGGCCTCGATCAAGGACTACATATCCAGGGGCCGCAAGGAATACGGGATGCAGACCTTTGATCAGCACCTGATGGATTTGTTCAGGGCCGGAATAATAGATCTGCCCACCGCAAAGTCAGCAGCCACCAGCCCTGCTGATTTTGAAAGGGCTCTTGATTTCGAATAGCAAGGCTCTTCACTATCTGGGGATCCGCGCTTCCTGGAGCATTGCCAGGTCCGCCATGCTAAGGGCGGCCATGGCCTCGACTATGGGAACCGCGCGGGGCAGCACGCAGGGATCATGACGGCCCTTGGCCTTGAGGACAAAAGGTTCCCCCTGGGCGGTTACGGTCTGCTGGGGCCTGGCAATTGTGGCGGTCGGCTTGAAGGCGATGCGCGCCGTTATCGGCATTCCATTGGATATGCCGCCCTGGATGCCTCCGCTGTGATTGGAATCCGTTACCACGCGCCCGTTTTCCATGTGGAAAGGGTCATTATGCTCGGATCCCGTCATCAGGGCGCAGTTGAAGCCGCTTCCGATTTCGACCCCCTTGGTGGCCGGAATCGACATGAAGGCATGGGCCAGCAGGGCATCCATCCGGTCAAATACCGGTTCTCCCCACCCGGCCGGGCAGTTCCTGATGACAACCTTGATTACTCCTCCCAGGGAGTCGCAGTCTTTGCGCGCCCGGTCAATGATCTCAGCCATTCTGGCAGCCATTTCCGGATCAGGACACCGTACATCGTTAGCGTAGACCTCATCCCTGCTGACCTTATCCAGGGCCACGTTTCCAGTGACCAGGTTCCTGACCTGTTCGACCCAGGCAACAATTTCCAGGTTAAACTCTTTCTGCAGCCAGGTCCTGGCAACGGCCCCGGCAGCGACCCTGCCGATCGTTTCCCTGGCGCTCGACCTGCCTCCTCCCGGCCAGGCACGAAGCCCGAACTTGGCCTCATATGTCATGTCGGCATGGGAGGGCCTGAAAACGTCTTTCATGGCCAGGTAGTCTTTGGGCCTGAATTCCTGGTTTTCCACTTCCATGGCCAGAGGTGTTCCCAGGGTCCTGCCTTCGAAGACCCCGCTCAGGATCCTTACCTGGTCGCCTTCATTGCGGTGCGAAGTTATCCGGCTTTGCCCAGGTTTTCTCCGGTCAAGTTCGGCCTGTATCAGTTCTTCAGAAATTTCGAGTCCCGGAGGGCACCCGTCTATCACTGCGCCAACGGTGTTTCCGTGGCTCTCTCCCCAGGTGGTAACCCTGAAGAGAGAGCCGAAAGTGTTTGCTGCCATTATGGTTCCTATTATCGTTAAAACCTTGTGAAAAGCAAGGAGGGTGCGGAAAACCGCGAACCCCGGACACGGACTGGCCTGGACGGACACGGACTGTCACGGCTACAGGGAAGACTGGACAAATTTCTTTTCCGGAGTAGAATCGGAAATATGAAAAGGCATCAATTATTTCTATTACTTTTAGTAGCGTTTATTTGTTTGTTCCCGCCTCTTGCGGCCCAGGATGGATTTGTCTCCCTGTTCAACGGGGAGGACCTCTCCGGCTGGGTGGAGGAAGGGGCTTCAGGAGCGTTTGCCGCAGTGGACGGTGAACTGGCGCTCGAGTCCCCGCGCAACTATCCTTCCTGGCTCCGGTCCGAGAAAGAATATGAGAATTTTGTGCTCCGCCTGGAATACAAGGTGGAGGGATGGACCGAGACCGGCATATTCCTGCATGCCCCGTTGCACGGACGGGCTTCCAGGGCCGGCTTGAAGCTTCATCTGCGCCATGACCGGATTGATGAAGGCGCCCGTTCCACCGGGGCAATCTACGATGTACTGCCGCCCCTGGAAATTGCCAACAGGGACCGGGGGGAATGGAATTCTCTCGAGGTTATGATTGACTGGCCCAGGTTGAAGGTAACCATGAACGGGACACTGATCCATGACACGGACATGTCTCTTCACCCAGATCTGAGGTGGAGGCTGCGCAGGGGCTACCTGGGGTTCCAGGATATAAACTGCCGGGTTCGATACCGAAATATCATGATAAGGGAACTTCCCGGAAAAGAGGAATGGAAATATCTTTACAACGGGAAAGACCTTTCCGGATGGACGGTCGAGGGGGAGGCCGAATGGTTCGCGGACGGTGAAAAGGTCTATTCGACCGGTGGAGACGGGTTTTTGATTTCCGAAGAGGAGTTCAGCTCTTATGTATTCCAGACCTTCGTGAAAAGTTCCCATTACGCCAATGGCGGGATCAATATTCGCTGGGGGTCAGGTGACCGGAACCGGGGTTATGAAATCCAGATTTACAGTGTCCCCGATGTGACCAACCAGACCGGCAGCATCTACGGGTTTGTCCCTGCAGACCGCCTCATGGCGGGAGATAACGAATGGTACCTCCTGGAAGTGGTGTCGTCCGGTTCGTATGTCGCGGCCAGGGTCAATGGCTGGCTGGTGGCCGAATCCCGCGGGATGGACCTGCCGGACAAGGGGAATGTGGCACTGCAGATGCACCAGAGAGGAGCCAGGCTGGAATTCAAGGGGATCAGGATCAAGCCGCTGGAGTAGCCCGCATTTCTCACCAGCTTGCTACTGCGGCGGCGAATACATCCGCCTGTCTTCCAGGCGCCCGGTTCAGACCAGGTTCAGTAATTCAGGAAAGCATGAAATGTGATGGTCCGCTCCAACGCTGTCGTTGCCGAAGAATCCATAGTTGCAGTAGACGGAGCGGACTCCGGCACTCCTGGCCATTTCGATGTCCGGGGAATGGTCGCCTACCACCATGGTCTCATCGGGCCCGGACCCGTATTTCTCCATGAGATACAGCAGGGGCGCAGGGTCCGGTTTCCGCTTCCTGAAGGTGTCCCCTCCGAGGACATCCGAGAAGAACCTGTCCATGTCGTATTTTTCCAGGAGTTCAGCAACCAGCTGTTGGGGCTTGTTGGAAACTACGGCCATGGCGGGCTTCAGGAGCAACAGGGTGCCTGCGACACCCTCATAGGGGACGGCCTTGCCGGAGGAGTTCTCGCCGTAGTACTCCATGATCTTCTCCAGGGCGTCTCCCGTCGGGATCCCGGTATCGCTGAAGCATTTCTCGGCCAGGACTCCAACCCCGTTACCCACGTGGGCGGTGACTTCTTCAAGGGACAGTTCGTCCAGTCCAAAATGCCTGCGGGCGTAGTTTACCGAATCTGCAATATCCAGCCGGGTATCGAAGAGGGTCCCGTCACAATCGAAGACAATCAATTTAATCATGATTACCGCATTGTACGATATTCCGGCTGATGATTGCGGATGGTCTGCCGGGCTGGACTCGAGAAGGAGCAAGGACTGTAACGGTGTTTAACCGGGGCCTGCACCATCGCGGTCGGGCCTGCAATCTTCAATTTGAAATCGTACCGGAATTCCTGTAACCCCTGAAAAAGTATGTTAAGGTTTAATCCAGGAAATGAGGTGTGAATGGATAATAACAGGAATGTAATTGATATTGATCTTGAGGGTCTCAAGAATTTCAAGCCGCCGAATATCTCAGGGAAAGCAATCCTTACGGGAATGGCGGTGGTTCTTGGGCTCCTTCTGTTGTTTGGGAGTTTTTACCAGATTGAGCCGCAGGAGACCGGCATGGTAATGAGGTTCGGAAAGTACGTCAGGAAGACGGATCCCGGGCTTCACCTTAAGCTTCCTGTCATAGAGCAGGTGCTGAAGGTCCAGGTCCAGAGGCAGCTCAAGGAAGAGTTCGGCTTCAGGACCGTGCGGGCCGGGGTGAGTACCCAGTATGCTGAACGCCGGCTCTCCGAAGAATCTCTGATGCTGACGGGTGACCTGAATGTAGCGGTGGTCGAATGGATTGTCCAGTACCGGATCATCGATCCCTATGATTTCCTGTTCAAGGTCCGCAACCAGACTGAAACCTTTCGCAACATGACTGAAGCGATGATGAGGCAGACTGTCGGAGACCGGACCGTGACCGAGGTGCTGACCGTCGGCAGGCAGGAGGTTGAGACCACAGTCCAGCAGAATCTCCAGGAACTCTGCAACGATTACCAGATCGGAATCAGTGTCGACCAGGTCGTACTCCAGGATGTAAATCCCCCGGACCCGGTCAAGCCTTCCTGGGACGAGGTAAACCAGGCCCAGCAGCAGATGGACAGGCGGATCAACGAAGCCAAGGCGGAATACAACCAGGTCATACCCAGGGCCAGGGGTGAAGCCGAGCAGCAGGTCCTCCGGGCTGAAGGGTATGCCGTGGACCGTGTGAACCGCGCCCAGGGCGACGCCGCCCGTTTCAAGGTGCTCCAGGCTGCCTACCGGAAAGCCCCGCAGGTAACGCGAAAGAGAATGTACCTGGAGACCATGCAGAAAATCCTTCCTCAATACGGGGGCAAGCTGATCCTTGATACTGACGCGGAAGGGGTGATGCCGCTGCTTCCGATGGATACCTTCAAGAATCTTACGACAGGGGCGGCGGCCGGAAACCTTCCGGCACAGCGGACCGGAGGTGGACAATGAACCAGCCAAAAATAATCATGATAGCAGTGGCCGTTTTCGCGGGATTTATCGTCCTGACATCCGCGGTCTTTATTGTCCAGGAAACACAGCAGGTGATCATTACGCAGTTTGGCGATCCGGTCGGTGATCCGATCGATTCCCCCGGGCTGCATCTCAAGGTGCCCTTTATCCAGAAGGCCAATTTTTTTGACAAGCGATTCCTGGAATGGGACGGATCCCCGAACCAGGTGCCTACCAAGGACAAGCGTTTTATCTGGGTAAACACTTATGCCCGCTGGAGGATCAGTGACCCCCTCCTGTTTTTCCAGCGTCTCAGGGACGAAATGGGGGCGCAGTCCCGCCTTGACGATATCCTTGACGGCGAGACCCGCAGCGCGGTGGCCAGGCAGGACCTGGTGGAAGTGGTGAGGAGCACCAACCGGGCGAAGGAGGAAATAGACCTCTCGGAAGAAGAGCTCCTGGTAGTCGGGGAGGACGAGGATGAGCCGGCGATCCTTGAAGCCATTGAACACGGGCGGATGGCGATCACCAGGGAGATCCTGGAGAAATCCAGGGCAAGGGCCTCCGACCTGGGGATTGAGATAATTGACCTGAGGATCAAGAGGATCAATTATGTTGAAGAAGTCCAGAAAGACGTGTTTGACCGGATGATAGCCGAAAGGAACAGGATCGCCCAGCAGTACCGGTCGGAAGGCGAGGGCGAAGCGGCACGGATCAGGGGGGAAAAAGAGCGTGATCTGGCCCAGATCGTGTCTGACGCCTACCGTGAAGCGGAAGAGATCCGGGGTAATGCCGATGCTGAAGCGACTGACGTCTACGCTGAAGCCTACAATCGGGACATCACGTTCTATACGTTTCTCAAGAGCCTTGAAACCTACGAGAGCACAGCTGATTCCAACAGTTCGCTTATTCTGACGACTGACAGCGAAGTGTTCAGATACTTGAAGGAAACGCCTTAATTAATTCAGGATTCCCGATTCAATACTGGTCGGAGCCTGGATCATGCGGAGCGCGGGGAAGGTCTATTGACTGACCCCGTGCTTTTTCAGTTCATCTTCCAGCGCCTCAAGGATTCTCTGCAGTTTCCGGGCCGGGGCGGAAGGATGATATTTCATATAGAAGCCTGTCAGGGTACGGTAGTACCAGAGCGTTCCCTCTTTCCTGCCCGTGAAACGTCCCCACAGTTCCTCCCCATGGATCCGGTAGTCATCCAGGATGGCCCCCAGGTTGTAGATCTTGTCGCAGTTTGAAACCAGGATCACGGAAGGGGAAGCAGACCGCAGGGATTTGATAAAAGCTTCTTTCCGTTCCCTCCAGGGAGGTTTGGGGCTGCCCAGGCTGTCGCTGCAGCCCCTGACAATAGCCTCGATTTCAGGCCCCAGCGTTTCGCGGATCCGGGAAAGGGTGGTCTCTCCGCCGCAGTCTTCAGCACTGTCATGCAGAAGGGCTCCGGCCGCCTCATCCTCAGTTCCGCCATACCTGATAACCAGTGCGGCAACTCCCATCACGTGACTCAGGAAAGGTTCCCCCGAGCCTTTTCGTACCTGTCCCTGGTGCAGTTCAGCCGCCATCTCAAATGCCATCGTCAGTTTTCTGGAGTGCATCACTACACTATAACACCATAGCTGAAATGAGAACTGGCAAGCAGGCAAGCAGACAAGCAGGGGGCAATCAACCAGGGACAGTGTCCGCCATGTTTACCGCTCGAGGATTCTGTCCGTCACGCATCGTTTTCCAGCCCGGGAAACAGCCTGCTTCCGCCCCGGATCAATGAAGGGGTTTTAAAAAAGTGTTTGGTCCAGCCGTTCCTTAGTGCAAAAATAGACGGATAGCCGGCAATTCGGACCGTCAGGAAGGATTGCAGGAAATCCACACAGGCAGGGGGTTTTTATGGAAACAGAAACAGGCGGGAAATCAACCAGGAGGGGTTTTCTGGGCGTCTCAGCCGCCACTGCGGTGGCGGCGGCGATAGCTACTTCCCGGACAAGGGGGATACTGGGGGCGAATGACCGGGTAAGGACCGGTTTTATCGGCATGGGAAACCGCGGAACCCAGCTCCTCAAGTCGTTCCTCATGAACAAGGACTTCGAGGCTGCGGCCTATTGCGATGTCTATGATCCTTATCTTTATCGTGATCCTTCCGGGATACCGGATTCCCTGAAACGGGAGATCGGCGGGAGCATCCCCGCTATGGATGAGGATGCGGGCACCCGGGTGGAGCGTTTCAGGGATTTCAGGAAGCTGCTGGAAATGAAGGACCTGGATGCGGTGGTTATATCGACTCCGGACCACTGGCATGCCATTCAGACCATCCAGGCCTGTGAGAGCGGAAAGGATGTCTACGTTGAGAAGCCGTTGACCATCTCGGTTACAGAGGGGCGACGCATGGTGGAGGCTGCGCAGAGAAACAGGCGGGTTGCGCAGGTCGGACTGCAGCGCCGGTCTTCAGCCGCCTATTCATCCTTCAGGAAAAGAATTGAGGGAGGAGATTTGGGGAAGATAACAACAGCCAGGGCGTTCCGGGTCAGCAACATGGCCCCCGGGGGAATAGGACGCTGCCGGGTAACTGAACCGCCCGAGGGCCTCGATTGGGACATGTGGCTGGGGCCCAGGGCCTGGCAGGATTATCAGGAAAACATCCACCCCTACAAGTTTCGCTGGTGGAAGAATTATTCCTCTCAGCTTGGAAACTGGGGTGTTCATTACTTTGACGCCATCCGCTGGATGATCGGGGAAGAAGCACCCGAGGCGGTGACTGCCATCGGGGGCAGGTTTGCGGTTGATGATGACCGGACCATCCCTGATACCCTGGAAGTTACATTCCGCATGCCTTCCGGAGCTATAGTGGTATTCGGTCAGTATGAGGCTTCCGGGGTTCAGGCCACCATCCTGGAGGGAGAAGTGGAGCTGAGGGGGACTGAGGGTACCGCGGTCATGGACAATGCCTACGGAGAGGAAGTAGGATACAGGATATGGCCCACTGACAGGGGCCAGTACCGGCGGGTGGATTCAACTGCTGTCCGGGAGAGGGTGGAGATTTTTCAGGGCAACATGACTGACAGGCATGTCCGGAATTTCCTGGATTGCGTCAAGAGCCGCGAGGAATGCAGCTGCAGCCTGGAGACGGGGCACAGGTCCACCACTTTTGCCCACCTCGCCACCATCGCACTTGAAACAGAGAGCGTCATCAGGTGGGATGCGGGGAAAGAAGAGATAATCAATAACCGGGAAGCAAACAGGAAGCTGCATTACGAATACCGGGAACCCTGGAAATTGTAACTGAAAAGAACAGGAAAAGAGCTTATGAACAACGATGAACTGGAAAGGATTCAGAAAATTATACTTTCGCCCAGCTATAGGCTGGTTGAGAATGACCATGAATTTTTAGCCAAGAATGATTTAAGGCCGGTGCGGATGCAGCTGGAGCTGCTGAAGCCGGAGCTGACCTTCAAGGAAGAGGGCATCAAACAGACGTTTGTGGTGTTCGGGGGAACCCAGATCCTGCCCTACAAGAAGGCTGAAGACCGGCTGGAGCTGGTGCAGGACTCCCTCAAGGAGCATCCGGACAACATGAGCCTGCAACGGGAAGAGGGCGTGGCCAGGAGAATCATGGAGAAAAGCAAATACTATGATGATGCCCGTGAATTCGGCCTGCTGCTCGGCAAGTGGTTGAAAGAAAGCAACAGGGATGACTGTGCCCTGGTGACGGGTGGAGGGCCGGGAATCATGGAGGCGGCCAATCGTGGTGCCTGGGAGGCCGGGATCAAGTCGGTCGGCCTGAATATAACCCTCCCCAAGGAACAGCAGCCGAATTCCTATATCGATCCCCATCTCTGTTTCCGTTTCAGGTATTTCGGTATGAGAAAGATGCATTTTCTGCTCAGGGCCGGTGCACTGGTCATTTTTCCGGGAGGATTCGGAACACTCGACGAGCTGTTTGACGCGCTGACACTCCGGCAGACCCAGAGGATGCAGAAGATTCCGATCATACTTTACGGCCGGGATTTCTGGAAGAGGGTGATTGATTTTGAAGTCCTGGCTGATGAGGGGACCATATCAGACAGGGACCTGGAACTGATCCAGTATGCCGACAAGCCGGAGCGGGTACTGGACATCATCAAGGATTTTCACGAGGAGGATGAGCTGCTGCTTGTCAATGGGAAGGAACCTGAGATTTAGAGGAATCTGGTTTCCTGGGGGATGGATAAAGGGCTGACAGGACAGTGCTTCACCGCTGCCGTCAGCATCGGAAAGAAGAGAGGCAATGATGAAGAAAGCCCTTTTGGCGCTGGCTGCAATTTTGCTTGCTGTGCCGGTTGCTGTGCCGGGTTGTAAGCATAGTGCTGGTGGGGATTCCGCTTCGCAATGGGTCCTTTGGTACGAGCAGCCTGCTGAAGAATGGACGGAAGCGTTGCCGGTAGGCAACGGCAGTCTGGGCGCCATGGTTTTCGGGGGGATTGAGGAAGAGAGGCTGCAGCTGAATGAAGATACCATGTGGGCCGGAAGCCCCGTGGACAGGGACAGGGAGGGCGCCTGGAAGCACCTCGACAGGGCGAGGCAGCTTTCCTTTGCCGGGAAATACCTGGAAGCTGAGCGGCTCATGCATGAGCATTTTCAGGCAGAGCGATGGATTCGCAGCTACCAGACACTCGGGGATTTGAGTATCACGTTTCCCGGGCATGGAGATGGTGCCGAAGACTATCAAAGGGAGTTGGACCTTGACCAGGCCATAACCAGGGTAAGCTACCGCCGGGGAGAAAATATTTATACCAGGGAGGTTTTTGCATCAGCTCCCGGCCGGGCACTGGTTGTCAGGCTGGAGAGCAGTGATCCCGGAGGCCTCGAATGCGTGATCAAACTGGACCGTCCCGAACAGTTCGAGACAGCAGCGAGGGGGGAGGCCCTGGTAATGGAGGGCCGCGTAAGGCAGGGAGACGACCCTGATGAGCCGGAGATCGAGCGGAATCCCAGGGTCGGCATCGGCCTGGACCCTGATTCCCGCAGGGATTTCGCCGGGGTCAGGTACCATGCCATCCTGCAGCCGAGGGTGGAAGGGGCGGAAGGGAGGATCGACGTGGCAGAAAACCGTCTGGAGATCAGCGGAGCTGATTCGGTTACCCTCCTCCTGACTGCTGCGACCGACTACCGGGGGTCTGACCCGCAAAAAATCTGTCGGGAGAGGCTTGACGCACTGGAGGAAACCCCATATCCGGAATTACGGAGGCAGCACCTTGAGGAGTATCAGGCCTGGTTCAGCCGCTCTGAGCTGGAACTTGGTTCAGACTCAGCCCCTGAACTGCCGACCGATGTCCGCCTCAGGTCTGTCCAGGAAGGGAATCCGGACCCAATGCTGGATGCCCTGCTTTTTCATTATGCAAGGTACCTGCTGATCAGTTCCTCGCGGCCGGGTTCCCTGCC
The DNA here is from genome assembly GCA_964579015.1 of uncultured Acidobacteriota bacterium. Classification (GTDB taxonomy): domain Bacteria; phylum Acidobacteriota; class UBA6911; order RPQK01; family JAPXNP01. The sequence continues at coordinate 10,436 of CAZOGT010000009.1, forward strand.
TGCCAATCTCCAGGGGATCTGGAATGAGCATATAGAGGCTCCCTGGAATTCTGATTACCATATCAACATCAACGTGCAGATGAATTACTGGCCTGCGGAAATATCCAACCTGTCCGAGATGCATAAGCCCCTGTTTGAACTGATTGACGGGATCAGGGAGAGGGGGAGTGCCACGGCCCGTGATGTATACAACTGCGGCGGGTGGGTAGCCCACCATACGACTGATGCCTGGTGGTTCACCAGCCCGATCGGGCAGCCCCAGTGGGGAATGTGGGTCACCGGCGGCGCCTGGGTTACGAGGCATCTCTGGGAGCACTACCTCCATACCGGAGACCGGGAATTTCTTGCTGAACGGGCCTGGCCGGCCATGAAAGGCTCCGCTGAGTTTTTCCTGGACTGGCTGGTGGAAGACCCGGAGACCGGGGAGCTGGTAAGCGGGCCGGTCAACTCGCCGGAGAATGGGTTTTACACCCCTGAAGGCGAGACCGCCTATTTATCCATGGGTCCGGCCATGGATCAGCAGATCATATGGGACCTTTTCAGCAACTGCCTTGACGCCGCCCGGATACTGGGCATTGATGATTCCCTGGTGGGGGATGTCGCTGCTGCCAGGGAGAGGCTGGCCGGCCCGAAAACAGGGTCTGACGGGAGGTTGATGGAATGGAACCGGGAGTTCAGGGAGGTGGAGCCCGGGCATCGGCATGTGTCCCACCTGTTCGGCCTGCATCCCGGCAGGCAATTCACCTGGCGATTCACCCCTGAAATCATGGAAGCGGCATCCAGATCGCTGGAACACCGCCTGGCCGGCGGCGGCGGGCATACCGGCTGGAGCCGGGCCTGGCTGATCAATTTTTATGCCCGGCTTCTTAATGGTGATGAAGCATGGAATCACCTCCAGATGCTCTGGAAGAAGTCGATCCTTCCGAACCTTTTCGACACCCACCCCCCGTTCCAGATTGACGGGAATTTCGGGGCTGCCGCTGGAATCGCTGAGATGCTGCTGCAGAGCCACCAGGATGAACTGGCCCTGTTGCCGGCCCTGCCGGAGTCATGGGGCAGGGGCCGGTTTGCCGGATTCAAGGCCAGGGGCGGGTTCGAGGTCGGGATGGAGTGGTCTCCGGAGGGCTGTACCGGAACCATTGACACGTCCACGGCTTTTGCTTCCCCTTCCGGCGCGGACACCAGGCAACTCAGGATCAGGCTGCCCCGGGGAAAGACCCTTCTGCGGCTCATGGATTCAGGAGGCAGCATCGAGTTTCAGAGGCTTGATGACGGGGCCTATGCGTTTGAATGGGAGAAGGAGCGGACCTACAGGCTGGAGTTCCAGCAGGGGAGTCCGGGTGTTTCAGGCTGAGGCCGATTTCTGAAGGAGAGGGGAGCAGTTTTTTGATGGAGAAAAAGCATGAACCGGCCAGGGTGTTGATAACCGGGTCAGGGGGACAGCTCGGCTTTGAGCTGATGAAGCGTTGCCCGGAAGGCGTTGAGTGCCGGGGAGTGGACCTGCCTGAAGCTGATATAACGGACAGGGAGGCGTTCCGCCGGATCTGTTCTGATTTCAGGCCGGGTGCTGTGATCAATGCCGCCGCTTACACCGCGGTGGACAAGGCCGAGACCGAGGAGGAAGCGGCTCGCCTGGTCAATGCAACTGGGGCTGGGAACGTGGCAGCTGCGGCGGAAGATTCCGGCGCCAGGATTATCAGCATCTCGACTGACTTTGTCTTTGCCGGGGATGCCGGCCGACCCTACAGGGTTTCCGATCCTGCCAGGCCCCAGGGAGTCTACGGGCAAACCAAGCTCGAGGGGGAACGGGAGGTTCTGCGGGAGTCCCCGGGGGCTGCCGTTGTCAGGACATCCTGGCTCTATTCCAGCCATGGTGGAAATTTTGTTAAGACCATGTTGAGACTGATGGGAGAAAAAGAAGAGTTGAGGGTGGTCTGTGACCAGGTTGGTTCTCCCACCTGGGCGGGAGGTCTGGCTGCGGCTCTCTGGCTGCTGGTGAAGAGGCCGGAGGAGAAGGGAATTTTTCACTGGTCGGACCTGGGCGTGGCATCCTGGTACGATTTTGCCGTTGCCATTTACGAGGAGGCGCTGCTTCTGGGCATCCTGAAGCATGAAGTGCAGGTGATCCCGGTGCCTTCGGAAGCCTATCCGACACCGGCCCGCCGTCCCTCCTGCAGCGTGATGGATACCTCGAGGATCAGGGATGCCCTGGGAATATCGGGGGTCCACTGGAGAGAGAACCTGAGGACCATGCTGAGGGAGATGCCTTAGAACTGGATTCCTCACCAGCCTGCAACTGCGCTGCGAAAACCGGTGAGAAATTTGGGTTAACCCGCGGAAGGCTTGATTCCCAGGTTGGCATAGATCTGCCTGGTGGCAAGGGATCTGTTCAGGGTATAGAAGTGAATTCCGCTGACGTTGTTGTTAAGAAGGTCGTGGCACTGTTGCGTAGCGTACTGGATGCCTACTCTTTCTATAGCCTCGGGGGAATCCTGGCAGCGGGCTATTGCCTTGAGAAGGGGGGCGGGAAAGCGGGCTCCTCCTGCCAGTTCCGCCATCCTGTTGAGGCTGCCTAGAGAGGTTACCGGCATCAGGCCGGCAATTATGGGGACATGGATTCCGGCGATTTCGCAGCGTTCACAGAAATCGTAGAAGTCGCGGTTGTCAAAGAAGAGCTGGGTGCAGATATAGTCAGCCCCCTCTTCGACCTTGGCCTTCAGGTAGTCCATTTCAAGGAGTCGGTTGGGGGTGAGGGGATGTCCTTCTGGAAATCCGGCTACGCCAATTCCGAACCCCCTCGGATCAGGATGGTTGCCGGCCCGGTTGAAATTCTTGATAAAGGCGACTAGTTCAGCTGCTCTTTGAAAAACTCTCCCCCCGGAAGGCTTGCCCTCCTGTCCCCTGGGCGGGTCACCCCCCAGGGCCAGGATATTTGAAACACCCGCGCCTGCGTATCTTTCAACGATTCCTGATATCTGCTCCATCGTCTGCCCGGCGCAGGTAAGGTGGGGTATGGGATCGAGGCTGGTGCTGTTCTTGATTTTGATTACCAGGTCATGGGTGAGGTCCTTGGCTGAATTTCCGGCATGATAGGTGACGCTCACGAATGAGGGGTGATAGTTTTCAAGCTGCTTGATGGTTTTGAAGAGGGCTGATGCTCCCTCAGGGGTTTTAGGCGGAAAAAATTCAAAGGAGAAAGAAGGTTTGTTTTGCCTGAGTATATCGGTTATGTGCATCGACGGTGATTCCTGTATCTCCGGGGGATATTATGAAATATTCATCAGCATAATGGTACCAGAGAGAAAGATACTTATGCACATTTTGGAACCGGTACTGAAAATCGGAGCAGGAATGGCGCAGTCGGGCATCCTGCAGGGGACAGTCACGGACGGGCACGGACTGGCACGGACGGGCATGACCGCTACTGGGGACCATGACCGCTACTGGGGACAGACACCAGCGGTCCTACTAGCACTACTGGGGAAACACTACTGGGGACAGACACCAGCGGTCAGTCACCTGCGGTCACCTGCGGCGATGCCGGGGCCGGACAATCCCGGATCATGCATTATTTGTGTTTCCTGGAATTGACAACAGGCGCTTGAATACATAAAATTCCAGTTTCCAGGGAAAAAAGTGGGCCGCTAGCTCAACTGGCAGAGCAAGTGACTCTTAATCACTAGGTTCCAGGTTCGAGTCCTGGGCGGCTCACCAGAACAATCCACGGAATTTACTGCTGGTGGTGCGTTCAGGCACAGTATCGGCAGCGTGTGAAGCATTCTTATGAAAACTGCCTGAAAAACACATCCTTCGGCCCAGGCGAGCCATTTTTCATGGGTTTTTCCAATGGAATTTGCTGGTATAAAGTAAGTTTAACGAAATCTTCAACCATTTTTTATTAGAATAAAGTTAATGAAATTGAAAACAAAGCTAGAAAATCTCAGTTCTGTCAAGAAAAAGCTTTTTATTGAGATCGCTGCCGAAGATGCAGGCGCTGAATTCTCGAAGGCATCCAGCGAATTCAGGAAGTATGCCTCTATCCCAGGGTTTCGTCCCGGAAAAGCTCCAATGCCGATAATTAAGTCCCGCTTCAAGGAAGAACTTCAGAGCGAGGTGTACAAGAAGCTGGTTCCTGATGCCTTTGAGCAGGCAATCAAAAAAAGGTCCCTGGAACCCGTTGGACAGCCGGATCTGGACAACCTCAAAGGCGAGGAAGGAGAACCCTTGACTTTTGAGGCTGTTTTCGAGGTGAAGCCTGAGATTGAGCTCCCCGTGCACCATGGCCTGAAGCTTGAGGTTCCTGCCGGCAAGGTAACTGATGAAGATGTAGAAAAGCGTCTTGAGGAAGTCAGGGAAGCTCACGGGCAGCTGGTAGCTGTTGAAGACCGCCCTGTCCAGGATAAGGACGTGGTCATCATTGATATGGAGGGTACATACGTTGATGGTGTGGAAGGGGACCCGGTATCAGAGCCGATTGCCAAGGAAGGCTTGACTGTTACCATCGGCGACGAACGGACACTCCCTGAATTCACGAAGAATCTGAAGGGTTTGAACATAGGGGAGGAAGCCTCTTTCGAAGTTGAATATGAAAAGGGTTATCCCGCCGAGGAGCTGGCAGGCCGAAAAGTCAACTACAAGGTAGAAGTAACCGATATCAAGGCGCCCGAACTGCCGGAGCTGAATGATGAGTTCATCAAGGAACTCGGAGATTATGAAAGCCTGGATAAGTTCAGGGAGGAACTCAAAGCCGAGATGATCAGGAACAGTGACCAGAACCGTGAAAACCTGATCAGGAACGCTGTTATTGACAAGCTTATTGAAGCCAGTGAATTCGAGATCCCTTCCCAAATGGTGGAGGGCAGGATTGACCAGAGGCTCAAGGATTTTGCCGGACGGCTTCTTTCCCAGGGGATTAGTCCTGAAAGGGCTGATCTGGACTGGGCTGCGTACCGTGAAAATATGAGGACTGACGCCGAAAGGGATGTCAGGGCGACCCTCCTGCTGGAACAGATTGCGGCCAGGGAGGAGATAGAGGTCAGCAAGGAAGAAGTGGACAAGGAGATTGAAACCCTGGCTGAAACCTATGATCAGCCCGTGGCGAGAGTCAGGCAGCTGCTGGTCAAGGAAGGCAACCTTGAAGGCCTGAAAGATGACTTGAAAAGGCGGAAGGTTTTTGATTCAATCATTGAGAAATCGGAAATCATTGACGCAGAAAAGTAAGGGGGAGTTATGACCTTGGTTCCAATGGTAGTCGAACAGACAGGCAGAGGGGAGCGGGCCTATGACATCTTTTCCCGTTTGCTGAAGGACAACATAATCTTCATCGGGACCCCGGTCGATGATAATATAGCCAACCTGGTTACCGCCCAGCTCCTGTTCCTGGAAGCGGAGGACCCGGACAGGGATATTTACCTCTATATCAATTCTCCGGGGGGCTCAATAACCGCCGGGTTGGCCATCTACGATACAATCCAGTTTGTAAAGAATGAGGTGAATACCATCTGTATTGGGCAGGCCGCGTCCATGGGAGCCCTTCTTCTTTCCTCAGGAACCCCCGGTAAAAGGTTTGCCCTTCCCAACAGCCGGATTCTGATCCATCAGCCGGCGATGACCGGCTTGTCCGGGCAGGCAACGGATATTGATATACAGGCCAGGGAGCTTCTGCGGATGCGGGAGATAACCAACAGAATTTTTGCCAGGCACACCGGCCAGGAGTTGTCGAAGATAGAGCGTGATGTGGAGAGGGACTATATCATGGAGCCGGAGCAGGCAGTGGAATATGGTATCATTGATCAGATAATATCGAAACATACATAGAGGACAGAGGCTGAATATATGATCCCCCCAGGCAGGGCATCCGTAAAGAATCAGGATTCATCGGCAGGGGAAACAGCCGGAAAATTTGTCAGGAGGTTTCTTTGAAAAAGGATACTGAAGATATCCTGCGGTGTTCATTCTGCAACAAGCTGCAGAATGAGGTCAAGAAGCTTATTGCAGGTCCAAATGTATTTATTTGTGATGAATGTATTGAAGTATGTTCAGAAATCATTCATGACGACGTTTCCTTTGAGGCGTCATCCCATGATAAGCCTTTACCGGTTCCATCCGAGATCAAAGCTCTTCTGGATGAGTATGTCATCGGACAGGAGAACGCCAAGAGGAAGCTTGCTGTCGCAGTATACAACCATTACAAGCGGATAAGGCTCGGGGTCAGCCGAAAGCAGGAAGTCGAGCTTTTCAAGAGCAATGTTCTGCTGATCGGCCCTACTGGAACAGGGAAGACACTTCTTGCCCAGACCCTTGCCAAGACTCTTTCGGTGCCCTTTGCGATTGTTGACGCCACCACCCTGACAGAAGCCGGTTACGTGGGCGAAGATGTGGAAAACATAATCCTGAAACTGTTGCAGGCCGCTGACGGTGACCTGGAAGGCTGTATGCAGGGCATTATTTATATTGATGAGATTGACAAAATTTCCCGTAAAGATGAGAACCCTTCCATAACCAGGGACGTATCAGGAGAGGGGGTACAACAGGCTCTCCTGAAAATACTGGAAGGAACGGTTGCCAATGTCCCCCCCCAGGGAGGCAGGAAGCATCCCCACCAGGATTTTGTCCAGGTGGATACCACCAATATTCTTTTTATCTGTGGAGGGGCTTTTGTAGGCCTTGACCGGATAGTAAAGAAGAGAATGGGAAAGAGCGGCATCGGGTTCGGCTGCAGTATTCCCGATAACTTATGGTCCAAGAAGAGCGAATCAGAGGCTTTGACACAGGTTCTGCCGGAAGATCTGATCAAGTACGGGTTGATTCCTGAGTTTGTCGGACGGCTCCCGATCCTCTGTTCCCTGCATGAACTTGATGCTGAAGCATTGATCAGGATTCTTACTGAACCAAAAAATGCTTTAGTGAAACAGTATCAGAAGATGTTTGATTTCGAAGGGGTTTCGCTGAAATTCACCGAGGAGGCCCTCAAAGCCATTTCTGAAATGGCTATTGACAGGAAAATCGGAGCGCGGGGCCTGCGCCTGATAACAGAGGACCTCATGCTGGATGTAATGTACGAACTTCCTTCCTCGTCTGAAGTGAAGGAGTTTGTCATTACCAGAGAGATGATAGAGAATAAGGAGCTTGTATTCAGGGTGTTAAAGACCAAGGCCGCAGTTTGACAGACCGGCCGGTCCCTGAATATCCGTACATCCGTCTGATTTTCGATATCCGGCTGGACGTTACCTGTAGACAGTCTTTTCGATTTTTTTAATTCCCCGGCTTTATCCAGCATGAAAATCAGGCATTTAGATAGATAAAATGATAAAAACCGCAGAAAAAGAAATTGGCACCTACCCTATGGTACCCATAAGGGACGTAGTCATCTTTCCCTTCATGATGGTTCCTTTTGTGATAGGGCGTTCTTCCTCAGTCAAGGCTTTGGAGGAAGCTCTGGCCAGGGATAAGCAGATTTTCCTGGCTACCCAGATGGACGCATCGCAGGACAATCCGGGGCAGGAAGATATTTACGGGATGGGCACCATAGCGACCATTGCCCAGAGTATCAGGCTCCCTGACGGAAATATAAGGGTCCTGGTGGAGGGGAATTTAAGAGCAAGGACCCTGGTCCTGCATGAGCGTGAGGATTTCCTTGAAGCGGAAGTTGAGATTGAGGCCCCGGTCCAGGTTTCCTCTTCCAAGCTGGGTCTGGTTACCAGGCAGTTGAACCAGCTGCTTGAGGAGTACACGAAGCTTAATCCCAATTCCAATTATGAGACAGTCTTCCAGTCGGTTCGCAAGGCCGATGCCGAGAGGCTGGCCGACACCATAGCCTCAACCCTTCCTATCAGTGTTGAAGATAAGCAGGCCCTCCTCGAGATTATTGATCCTCTGGACCGGATTTCCCAGATTATCCAGTTTGTTGATATTGAGATAGAAAAAATCAACATGGAGAAATCAATCCAGGGAAGGGTCCGAAAGGGGATGGAGAAGGCACAGCGGGAATACTATCTCAACGAGAAGATCAAGGCCATCAACAAGGAACTCGGAAGAGACGACAAAAATGAGATCCAGGAGCTCAGGGAACAGGTGAAGAGAGCCGGGATGCCCGAGGGGGCCGAAGCCAAGGCTTTGCAGGAAATACGCCGCCTGGAAGCCATGCCTCCGATGAGTGCCGAGACCACGGTTTCAAGGTCATACATAGAGTGGCTGATTTCCCTGCCCTGGAAGGCGAGAAGTGAAGAGACCAAGGATATCATCAGAGCGGAGGAAATTCTCAATGAGGACCACTACGGACTTGAGAAGATCAAGGAACGGATACTTGAATTTCTGGCCGTCCGCCAGCTCCTCAGCAAAACTGAATCAGGCATGACCCAGGGTTCAACCATATGTTTTGTGGGCCCTCCCGGAGTGGGGAAGACTTCTCTGGGAAAATCTATTGCCCGGGCCACGGGACGCAAGTTCGTCCGGCATTCCCTGGGAGGAGTAAGGGACGAAGCTGAGATCAGGGGTCACAGGAGGACCTATGTCGGGTCCCTTCCCGGACAGATAATTCAGATGATGCGGAGGGCCGGGACCAGGAATCCGGTGTTTCTCCTGGATGAGATTGACAAGATGAGTTCCGATTTCCGGGGAGATCCCGCTTCGGCACTGATGGAGGTGCTCGATCCGGAATACAACAGTTCATTCCTGGACCACTACCTGGATACCGAGTTTGACCTGTCGGAAGTCCTGTTTGTCTGCACGGCAAATGTACTTCACACCATTCCAAGGCCCTTACAGGACCGCATGGAGATAATCGAGCTTTCGGGATATACCGAACATGAAAAGCTGAACATCGCCACGCAGTACCTGGTGCCCAAGCAGAGGGAACTCAAAGGCCTGACTGCCGACGATATTGTCATGGAAGAAGAGGGGATCATTGAGATTATCCGCCACTATACCCGTGAATCAGGCGTCCGCAACATGGAGCGCGAAATCGGCAACGTAATGCGTAAGCTGGCACGGATGGTGGTGTCTGAAAAAAACAAGGAGAAGCCGCTGGTAGTGGACGCACCCATGGTGAATGAGCTGCTGGGCATCAAGAAATACCGCCAGAAACAGGCTTCCGAGAGTAACGAGATCGGGCTTGTGGTAGGCCTGGCCTGGACCGAGGTCGGCGGGGAGATACTGATGACCGAGGCCACCACCATGAAGGGCAAGGGAAGCCTGGAGCTGACCGGAAAGCTGGGAGAGGTGATGCAGGAGTCAGCGAAAGCCGCTTTGTCATGGATCAGGTCCAGGTGGAGCCGTTTCGGTCTGGAGGAAGATCTTCACAAGCACACCGACATCCATGTCCACGTGCCGGAGGGTGCCATTCCCAAGGATGGGCCTTCAGCAGGCATAACCATTGCCACTTCCATGGTTTCTTCTTTCCTGAAGGTTCCGGTAAGGCGTGACGTGGCCATGACCGGGGAAATCACGCTCAGGGGGAAGGTCCTGCCGATCGGTGGAGTAAAGGAAAAGATTCTTGCAGCCCACAGGGCCGGAATAGCCTCGGTGATCCTTCCGGCTGAGAATGAAAAGGACCTGGCGGACCTTCCTGAAGACGTATTGAAGGACCTGAAGGTTGTATTCGTGGAGAACATGGATGAAGTGCTTGCTGAAGCACTGGAGAGTATCCCAGCGGACACTTCCCGCAGGGGGGGGGAACCGGAACTGAGAAAAGAGGATTCAGAAGGGCCGAGGGCCGGGGAAAGCCAGCCTGGCATCAACTGAAATTCATCCATCCACATATCCGGGAAATCGCGCGGAAAACATGTTCGGCAGCGGCTGAAGATCTCAAGTAGTATCCTAATGTCCGGTTAACTGCTTCTGGTTTGCCGAAAAAGATGAAATCTGATCAAGAATGAAGTTATAATGTGAACCACAAAGCGCAATTTATAAAGAGTACTGTCCAGAAGAATCAATATCCGGATACTTCTTTGCCGGGCATAGCTTTCGCGGGGAGGTCAAATGTCGGCAAGTCAAGCCTCATCAACAGGTTGATCGGGCAGGGAAAGCCAGCCAGGATAAGTTCCACGCCTGGCAGGACTCAGCTCATAAATTTTTTTTCGATTGATGATTCCTGGATGTTTATCGATCTTCCAGGATATGGGTACGCCCGGGTCCCCAAGAAAATCCGCGCCACCTGGGGGCCGATGATCGAAGAGCTCCTGGCGGAATGCAGCTTCCTGCAGATGACCGTGGTGCTGGTTGATTCCCGTCATGAGGCCACTACCCTGGACAAGCTGATGGTCGACTGGCTGCGCCGGTTTGAGATTTCATTTATAGTGGTAGCTACCAAAATCGATAAGGTAGCCCGTTCCAAAAGAGTGAAGTTCATCAATGAACTTCAAAGAGATTTAGGCGTCCCCCGGATAATTCCCTTTTCATCAGTAACCGGGGAAGGGAAAGATGAGCTCTGGGCGGAAATCAGCAAGTATCAATAATTTTCAGTTTATCAAGAGGAATAATTATGGCAGAAGGAACTGCTTCCAAACCAAAGAGACGCAACAGCAACTATAACAGCAACACGTCTGGAAATAAGCAATCCGGGACAAAGCAGAACAACAATAAGAATGCGGCCAACAACCAGAGCCAGAATCAGATGCCCCAGGTCCCGAAGGTGCCGAAGGTTCCCGAGGGAAGTAAGGACTCTGAGCAGGAGAACATGCTGAACCTGCAGGAGTTAAAGGAAATCAGTATCCAGAACCTGAACAAGATTGCCAAAACCATGGAAATCGAGGGTGCTGCCGGGATGCTGAAACAGGAACTGATTTTCAAGATCCTCAAGGCCCAGACGGAAAGATCAGGACTGGTGTTTTCGGAAGGGGTCCTGGAGACCCTTCCTGACGGCTTCGGTTTTCTGCGGGCCCCTGAATATAATTATCTTCCCGGTCCTGACGATATTTATGTCTCTCCTTCCCAGATCAGAAAATTCGCCCTCAGTACCGGTGATACTGTTTCAGGACAGGTAAGGCCCCCAAAAGAAGGGGAACGCTATTTTGCCCTGATCAAGGTTGAAGCCATCAATTTTGAGCATCCTGAAGTGGCCCGTGAACGGACCTTCTTCGCCAACCTTACTCCTTTGTTTCCCTCTGAAAAGATAACACTGGAAACAACCACTGAGAATCTTACCGGAAGGGTCATGGACCTGATGGTTCCTATCGGCAAAGGCCAGAGAGGGTTGATCGTTTCTCCCCCCCGTGCCGGTAAGACCATGATTCTGCAGAGCATAGCTCATTCAATTGAAAAGAACCATCCGGAGATCAACCTGATAGTCCTCCTGATTGATGAACGCCCTGAAGAAGTAACGGACATGACCAGATCGGTTAAGGGCGAAGTGGTGAGCTCCACGTTTGACGAGCCGGCCCAGCGCCATGTCCAGGTTGCTGAAATGGTACTGGAGAAGGCTAAGAGACTGGTGGAGCACGGAAAGGATGTAGTGATACTGCTCGATTCAATTACCAGGCTGGCCAGGGCTTACAATACAGTGGTCCCTTCCTCCGGCAAGGTGCTTTCCGGAGGTGTTGATTCAAACGCGCTCCATAAGCCCAAGAGATTTTTTGGGGCCGCCCGTGACCTGGAGGACGGGGGCAGCCTGACCATAATTGCTACTGCCCTGATTGATACCGGAAGCAGGCTGGACGATGTTATCTTTGAGGAATTCAAGGGTACGGGGAATATGGAGCTGGTCCTTGACCGGAGACTGGTC
>CAZOGT010000010.1:0-21736 GCA_964579015.1 uncultured Acidobacteriota bacterium
TGGCGGGCAGGGGATACATAAACAGGGTCTTCAACAATCTCGTGGAAAACGCCGTCAAGTATACGGAAAGGGGGTTTATCACTGTCCGGATTCTCAGGAGTGAAGACGAGGTGCGGGTTGAGGTGGAGGATACTGGAATAGGGATTCCTTCAGAAGATATTGACAGGATATTTGAACGTTTCTACCGGGTGGACAAGGATCGTTCGCGCGGCAAGGGAGGAAGCGGCATCGGCCTGGCAATCGTCAGGCATATAGTTGGACTTCACGGCGGAGAAGTCTGGGCGGAAAGCCGATTTGGACAGGGCACCAGAATCATATTTACGGTGCCGCAGGCCGGAGCGTGATCCTGTTGAGGTGCCCCACTGGATGTAGGCTGCGTGGGTTGATTAATGGATGGGCTGCCAACCAGTTCTCATGTCGAATGGATTCCGGCCCGGCTGTTTGTCTCTCATTCTGCCCCTCCATCCTCCCTGAATGACCCTGATGCGTTAAAATGAGCCAATGAAAAAGGTAGTGGTAGTGGGAGCCGGGGCTTCAGGATTACTGGCCGCCGGACGGGCTGCTTCATTGGGAGCTGAGGTTATTCTGCTCGAAAAAATGAAGTATCCGGGAATGAAGCTGAGGATAACCGGCAAGGGACAGTGCAATCTGACCAATGTGGCGGACCTTGATACATTTCTGGAGCAATTTGGAAGAAACGGAAGGTTTCTCCGCTCTGCCTTTTCAGGGTTTTTTACTCCCGAACTCATGGAATTCTTCAACGTCCTCGGTGTCCCTCTGGAAACCCGGAGGGGAGGGAGGGTTTTCCCTGCTTCCGGCAGTGCTCCCGAGGTTGTAAGGGCTATTGTTGACTGGTGCCGGGGCCAGGGCGCTGAGATCAGGGTTTCCACCCCGGTTGAATCGCTGGTCATGGACGGGGGCCGGGTTGCCGGAATCAGGTCCATTCAGGGAGAAGAGATACGGTCCGATGCTGTAATTCTTGCCATGGGGGGGGCTTCTTATCCAGCCACGGGATCCAATGGTGACGGATTCCGGCTCGCCGCGTCCGCGGGCCATAGCCTGGCCGATATCAGGCCTGCTCTTGTCCCGCTTGAAATCCAGCAGTTTGACTGCAGGCAGGCATCCGGTCTTCAGCTGCTGAACGTCAGGGTCAGCATGTTTGTAAACCGGAGGAAGAAAAGGGAGGAATTCGGTGAACTGCTTTTTATGGATTTTGGGGTGTCAGGGCCTACGGTCCTGAGGCTGAGCGGAGAAGTGGCTGATGAGTTGAGAGAGGGAAACCGGGTGGAGCTTGCCATCGACCTGAAACCGGGGCTGGACATCCGGAAACTGGAAGCCAGGCTGTTGCGTGACCTGGACTTGCGGGGGACCGAAGCGGTTTCAAGCATTCTCAGGGGCCTGCTCCCCCGGGAGCTGGTCACGTTATGCCTGCAATTAAATGGTATCGCGCCGAATATCAAGGGAAACCAGCTGAAGTCCGATGCAAGGAGAAGGCTCCGGGTCTGGCTTAAGGACTGGAGATTTGAGGTTGCCGGAGTACGCCCTCTGGCGGAAGCCATTATTACCGCGGGGGGCGTGAGCCTTAAAGAGGTTGATCCGCTGACCATGGGATCAAGGGTGGTGAAAGGCCTTTTTATAACCGGCGAAATGCTTGACCTCCAGGCCAATACCGGGGGGTACAACCTCCAGGCGGCGTTTTCAACAGGATGGGTTGCCGGGGAAGCGGCGGCGGGTCAACCTTAATCAGGCGGGGAAGGGCGAATAGTTCCTTCAGGGACTGGTCGGAACAGATTATGTATCTACCTACAACAGCAACTGAAGTCAGGAGGCTGGGCTGGGACCGCCTGGATGTGGTCCTGGTCACCGGGGACAGTTACATTGATTCCCCCTACATCGGCGCTGCTGTTATCGGGAAGGTCCTGATGAATGCCGGGTTCCGGGTGGGGATCATCGCCCAGCCTGATGTTTCCTCCGGAATGGACATCATGAGGCTGGGTGAACCCTCTCTTTTCTGGGGAGTGACAGCCGGCAGCCTGGATTCAATGGTTGCCAACCGGACCGCTTCCGGGAAAAAGCGGAAAAACGACGATTATACGCCTGGGGGAATAAATAACAGGCGCCCTGACCGGGCCTCCATCGTCTATTCGAACTTGATCAGAAAATATTTCAGCAACACCTCCCCCATAGTCCTGGGGGGAGTGGAGGCCAGCCTGAGAAGGATTGCCCATTATGATTTTTGGACCGACAGAATCAGGAGGTCTGTTCTTTTTGATGCCAGGGCGGACTACCTGATCTACGGGATGGCGGAAAGGACAGTGGCGGAATTTGCCGCCGCCCTCCGATCAGGGGGAGATCCTGAAGGTGTAAAAGGTATCTGTTACATATCAAAAACCATTCCCGATGATTCAATCGAGCTTCCGTCCTATTCTGAGGTTGCAGTTGACAAGGAAGCGTTTACCCGGATGTTCCATATATTCTATCGAAACAGTGACCCCCATACCGCCTCCAGGCTGTTCCAGAAACAGGACACCCGCTACCTTGTTCAGAATCCTCCGGCCCGGGTTCTTTCGACCCGGGAGCTGGATTCTGTTTTTGATCTTGAATTCGAGAGGGGCCTGCATCCCTTTTACCGGAAACAGGGGGAGATCCGGGCGCTGGAAACGGTTCGCAATTCCATTACCACGCACCGCGGTTGTTACGGGGAATGCAATTTTTGTTCAATCACCGTGCATCAGGGCAGGACGGTAAGCTGGCGCAGTGAAGGGTCGATTGTCAGGGAGGCTGGAATAATTGCGGGATTGCCCGGCTTCAAAGGGACCATTTACGACGTTGGAGGCGCTACAGCCAACATGTATGGAATTGAATGCCGGAAGAAGATCCAGGAAGGGGCCTGCAGTGACAGGCGCTGCCTGGTCCCTGAAATCTGTGAAAAAATGGAAGTGAATCATTCCAGGCAGATATCACTGCTGAGGTCCCTGCGCCGGGTTGAGGGTATAAAAAGAATTATTGTTGCATCGGGTATCCGTTATGACCTGATACTGGCGGACAAACGTTATGGGTCTAAGTACCTGGATGAATTGTTGAGGCACCATGTTTCGGGGCAGATGAAGGTAGCGCCTGAACACACCAATGGCCGGGTACTGGGGCTGATGGGTAAGCCCGGGGCAGGTGTTCTTCTGAAATTCAGGGAACTCTACTACAGGATGGCCTCGAAATTCCATGGGAACCGGCATCTAAGCTATTACATAATTGCCGCACATCCGGGGTGTACAGAATCTGATATGGTCTCCGTCGGGGATTTTTCAAGAGAAAAACTAAAGATTAATCCCAGGCAGGTCCAGATTTTCACCCCCTCGCCTTCAACCTATTCATCCCTGATGTACTGGACTGAGAAAGACCCCTTTACCGGGCAGCCTTTATTTGTTGAGAAGGCTTTCAAGGGAAGGGAAAAACAGAAAGCGGTTGTTTTGGGAGGATGGATCCGTGAGAAATGATTGCTGAAGGACTATAATGCTATGCCATTGGGTAAAAATCGTGAATATGCCGTGGGCCCGCAGGATAATCCCAGGCTTTTTCCCGGTATTGTTTTGAGAGGAGGGGGAAGAATTTGGACATGAAAGAGCGGAGCATTCTGATAATTGAGGATGACCCCGACATAATAGACCTTCTAAGGTTTAACCTGGAAAAGGAAGGATATGTTGTTTTTTCTGCTTCCACCGGGGAGGCGGGGATGACCATAACCCAGGAGGAAAAGCCTTCTCTTGTGATCCTGGACCTGGGCCTTCCCGGTATCCAGGGACTGGAGTTATGCCGGTTATTGAAGCAGAAGCCTGAAACCAGTTCAACCGCCATAATAATTCTCACGGCCAAAGGCCTGGAGAGTGATGTAGTCGCGGGGCTGGAACTGGGGGCGGATGACTATATTACCAAACCGTTTCGCATCAGGGAACTGATAGCCAGGGTGAGGGCGGTTTTGAGGAGGGCCTCACCGTCCGGTGCAACCGGGATGGAGAGGACGATTTCGGCCGGAAGCCTTTCTATTGATTCACTCAGGCACGAGGTCCGCCTGGATGGGAATCCGCTCAATCTCACTCTGGCCGAGTTCAACCTCCTCAAGCTGCTGGTCTCGCAGGTGGGGCGTGTTTTTACCAGGGATCAGCTCTTGAATGCCATCACTAATGGGGAAACCTACATTATTGATCGGAATGTGGATGTACATATCCGTTCAATTCGGAAAAAGATAGGGCCTGAAAGAAGCCGGGTCCTGACGGTTCGGGGCATCGGGTACAAGTTTGCCGAAACCGGCAGTAAATAGATGACCGGGCCGGACCTGGCTGAGGCTCATCCGGCAGAGATGTCCAGCTGCCTTTATTCTTTATTATTTCTTTATAATCAAGTGCTAGACTTGACCGGAATTGCCTGTGGAATTGCGGGAGACACCGTATATCCACTGGGTGAAGACGGTCAAAAACCAGATGCGAAAAACACTGATTGCCATACCCCTGATCCTGGGCATTGCCATGCCGGTGCAGACCTCATGCTCCCTGATATCTTCCCCTGTAATCAGGATTGAGGGGTCAAGCACGCTTTATCCTCTCACGGCAGCCGTGACTGAAGAATATCTGCACAACCACGCTGAGGCCAGGATTGCGATTGGCTTCTCAGGCACTGGGGGAGGTATTCGGAAGCTTATTCAGGAAGAGGCTGACATAACCGACGCTTCCCGTCCTATTACGTCTCGGGAGCAGCAGCTGGCCCGTTCGAGGGGTTTTAAGTTTATTGAGCTTCCGGTCGCCTATGACGGAATAGTGGTGGCTGTCAATGCCGACAACACCTGGTGTGAATCCCTTACTGTTTCCGAACTCAGGCGAATCTGGAATACCGATTCTCAAAACAGGCTGACCCTCTGGAGCCAGATCAGGCCTGAGTGGCCGGAGAAAAGGATATTCCTGTTCGGCCCCGGGACCGGTTCAGGCACTCTGCACTATTTCAGCGCTTCGGTTTTGGGGAGCGCCCTGTCGATAAGGGGGGACTTCTCATCAAGCGAGGACGACAACCTTTCTGTTCTGGCCCTCCGCAATAATCCGCTCGGAATGGGATTTTTCGGGTATTCATATTATGAGAAGAACAGGGACAGTTTGAAACTCCTCGCTATAGATGATGAGAACCCCGGAAATGGGGACGGCCCGGTCAAGCCGGGAGTAAGCTCAATCATGGATGGTACCTACCAGCCTCTTTCCAGGCCGCTTTTTTTGTATGTACGCTCCGGGTTCCGGACGGAAGAGGGCTTGGGTGAGTTTCTCGAGTTTTACCTTCGGAGTGTGCCCCGGCTGGCCTTTGAGGTCGGACTGGTACCTCTTCCGGAGGATTTATACGCGCTTGTGGGGGAGAGGCTCAGAAAGGGAATATCCGGATCAATGTATGAGGGGCTGGAATCAGGATATGGCATTTCAGTCGCAGACTTGTTGCGGAGAGATTATTCAGAATAGCGGGAAGCAGTGAAGTGACGAAAAACAGATCTGGAACCGATTACCTGGCCGGCAGTATCATGTTTGCGGCAGCCCTCCTGGCGGCAATGGTTTCGCTCATGCTCCTGGGATTTCTTGCCCTTGGGGCCTATGGATTTTTCAACGAGGTTTCATTCCTGGATTTTTTTACCGGCACGGTGTGGAACCCCCTTTTTTCCCAGAAACAGTTTGGGGTGCTTCCTCTGGTTACCGGGACGATTTCCGTAGTTCTGATCGCCTCACTGGTCTCAGTCGGTCCAGGTCTGCTGATTTCCATATACCTGAGTGAATTCGCTTCGGAACACCTCAGGAATGCCATGCGGCTGGTACTGGAAATTTTATCGGGTATCCCCACCGTAGTCTATGGATTCCTGGCACTTTTCTGGGCGACCCCGGTGCTGGAAAAGATCGTTCCCGGCATGCCTGCTTTCAGTGCTTTTTCAGTTGGGGTGATGACCGGCCTGATGATTCTCCCCATGCTTGTTTACCTGTGGGAATCGATCATCAGTTCTGTCCCCGAAGAGTATCGGCATGCCTCACTGGCTCTTGGCGCCGACAGGATGCAGACCCTTTTCTGCTCTGTTCTTCCGACCGCCCTGCCCGGGCTGATTTCCGTATTGATTCTTGGCGTAATCCGGGCGCTTGGCGAGACCATGATAGTAGCGATTGCCGGAGGACAGCAGGCCGAATTTGGATTTAATTTTCTCGCCCCTGTCCAGACGATGACTGCGTTTATCATCCAGGTGAGCATGGGGGATCTGGACCCGGGAGCCATGGAATACGGAGGAGCATTTGCTGTGGCTGCCGTCCTGGCTGTATTGACAATGTCTCTCAGCCTGTTGTCAAGACACCTCCACAAGGTGTATACAGGGAGGGTGAAGGGATGAGGCACTGGCTCTGGAAAGCAGGCTCAGGAAGAATTGAAAAATGGTTCATTCTGCTGGGCCAGGGCTGCCTGGGAATATTTCTCCTCGTATTTACTTCATTCTTCCTTTTACTCTTGATAATGGGTTTGCCACGACTTGACTGGGAATTTATCTTTGGATTTCAGTCCAGGTTTCCAGACCAGTCCGGTGTATTATCAGCTTTGACCGGGACTGCTGAACTGATTGTCCTGGTAATTCTTCTGGCCTGCCCGACAGGAGTTGCAGCTGCCGTATTTCTTCAGGAATATGGAGAAAATGCGGGTTCTCGGACAATCAGGGAAATCAGCCGTTTTTTTGATCTTCTCTTTTCCGGAATGGAAGCGCTGCCCTCGATTGTCTATGGCTTCCTCGGCCTTGCCGTGTTTGTCAGTGCGATGTCCCTGGGCAGGAGTCTTCTGGCCGCTGCCCTGACTCTCTCAGCCATTGCGGTGCCGATCATAATCAGCAACTGCAGGAACGCTCTCCGCTCTGTTTCAATGGACACCAGGGAGACTTCATTCGCCCTGGGTGCCACCCGGTGGCAGACCATCAGGGTCAGTGTGTTGCCGGAGGCATTGCCGGGCATTGTTGCCGGGACCTGCATGGCGCTGGTCAGGGTCGCCGGCGAAGCTGCGCCGCTCCTGGCTGTAGGGGCCTTGAGTTACATGACATTTGGTCCGGACAGCCTGTTTTCTCCATTTGCCGCTCTCCCGGTTGACGTTTACAACTGGACTGTGCAGGCTGGGGGCGGAATGCATGCAAACGGGGCCGCGGCTATACTCCTGCTGCTTCCTTTCCTGTTGTTCTTCAATGCCACGTCGGTGCTATGGCGCCGTCAAAGGGCAGGGAAATCGAATGGGAGTTCAACCCGATGAAAACGAGCCAGGATAAAAGCATATTGAGGACCGACAAGCTGAATGTCATTTTCAGCAAAAAACAGGTTCTTTCCGGGGTTGACCTGGATTTCTCGCATGGGCAGATAACCGCTGTGATTGGCCCTTCAGGCTCCGGAAAGTCTACATTGCTCAGGACCTTGAACCGCATGATCGATCTTGTTCCCGAAGCACAGGTAGAGGGAGATGTCTGTTTCAAAGGGAAAAGTATTTTCGGAGCGGGAGTTGACGTTTCGGCTATCAGGCGCTCCATTGGAATGGTATCCCAGAATTCCGCGGTATTCAGGAAATCGATATTTGAAAACATAGCATACGGGCTCAGGATCAAGGGCTGGACTGATCCCGGGATGATCGAACACCAGGTTACCGAAAGCCTCAAAAAGGTCCATCTCTGGGATTCCCTTGCGGACAAACTGGACCTGCCTGCGGCAGCCCTGGACCGGGAGAGGCAGCAGAGGCTTTACATCGCCAGGGCCCTGGTCTTATCGCCGGAGGTCCTCCTGATTGATGAGCCTACCGGGGACCTGGATTCTGGTTCTACAAATCGGATTGAGATAGTGCTGAGGGAGCTGCGCCTGGACCGCACCATTATCGTTGCAACCCACAGCCTCCACCAGGCAGCCAGGATAAGCGACAAGGCCGCATTTCTCTACTTCGGCAGGCTTGTTGAATACAGGGATACCCAGAGGTTTTTCACCAATCCCGTAATGAAGCTGACGGAGGATTATCTGACAGGGAGGATTTTTAGTGATGAGGGATAATCTGCACAGCGAACTGGAAAACGTGAATAAAAAACTCCTTGATATGGCGGCAAAGGTGGAACTGAATATCGCCAGGGCAATTGAGGGGTGCAGGGCTTCGGATATGAGCGCCCTTCAGGAAGTGGTTGAAAGGGATGGTGAGATAGACCAGGCTGAAAAAGAGATAGATGAAATCTGTGTATCTCTCCTGGCCCTTTTTCAGCCGGTTGCCAGGGACCTGAGATTCATAACAACGGCACTGAAGATTGTGAGGGATATCGAGAGGATAGGAGACCTGGCCAGAAACCTCGCCCGCCAGGGGCTTGATAGGAGTTATGAAAAAATGGTGCCTTTTCCCCTCGGACTGAATGAAATGGCCAACGAAGCCAGGGAATTACTGAGGAGGGCGCTCGATTCTTTTGTCAGGCAGGACCCGGTCTCCGCCAGGAAGGTGATCGAGGACGACCGTAAAGTTGACCGGTACCACCGGGAGAACCTGCAGAATTTCATCAGTGAAATGGTTGCAGACCCTGCAGCAGCCGGCGCATTCACCCAGTATATTTCGGTAAACAAATTCATTGAGCGGATCGGAGATCATAGTGCCAACATTGCCGAAATGGTAGTGTACATGGTCGAAGGCCGGGATGTGAGGCATCTCTGATCTCGAGGGTTTTACCGGGAAGCCCAATCGATCAAACCCCGGGCCTGCTTTCCCTGGAAGATAATTTCTTCAACCCGGCATTCCGTGGATTCATTATGGAAAGGCAGGTTGCTTTCATATAGAATCCTGATATAGGACTATTTCCAGTGAGCGACCACCAATTCCTGGAGATAGGGAAATAATTTCAAATGAGCATTGATATGAGAAGGCACCTGGTATCTATCAGCCTGGGGATGATGCTGACGCTTTTCTCCGGCTGTGCGTCCAGGGAACCTGATGCCTCACTGCTCTGGCAGAAATACCAGTCCCTGGAATCATGCCCCGAACTCAACTTGATGCACCCTTTTGATGGCGCCCTGTTCCCGCCGGAGCTCCCTTCCCCCCTGGTCATCTGGGAGGATGCACCGGCCGGTTGTAATGGATGGGTTGTGGCCCTGGCCGCCGGGCAGGGAGATCCGGTTTTTCTGGGACTGGTTCCCGGTTCCGGGTTCCGACTGCCGGAAGCCGCCTGGGAGAGTATTAAGGGCGAAAGTATCAGCCATCCGGCGAAGGTTGCGGTCATTGGCTTCAATAAGGAAAACCCTGATGAAATCCTGGTTTCCGGTGAAGCTTCCTTTATGGTTTCGGAAGATCCGGTAGGCGCTCCTCTCTTTTACCGGGAGGTGAACCTTCCGTTTATCGAGGCTGTCAAGGACCCTTCAAAAATCAGGTGGAGGTTTGGAACTGTTGACTCTAAAGAGGCCCCCCCGGTAGTCCTGGAAAACCTCCCGGTCTGCGGGAACTGTCACTCCTTTTCCGCTGACGGTGAGATTCTGGGAATGGACGTGGATTACGCCAATGACAAGGGTTCATATGCGGTGGCCGAGGTTGCTGGAGAAATAGAGCTTAGCAGGGAGAATATTTTTTCCTGGTCTGACAGTAATTCCGGGGAGGATGAAACAACCTTCGGGCTACTGTCCCAGGTATCGCCTGACGGCCGCTATGTGGTCAGTACTGTCAGGGACCGTTCGGTATTTGTACCCAGGGATGAGCTTGCGTTTTCGCAGCTGTTTTTTCCTCTCAGGGGTGTTCTTGAGATTTACGACCGCGAGACGGGCCGTTTTTTTGATCTGCCCGGCGCCGATGATCCGCAATACGTGCAGAGCAACCCCTCCTGGAGCCCGGACGGGGAATATATTGTTTTTGCCAGGAGCGAAGCCTATGACCTTAAGACCCTGGACGATCGGGGCCAGATCCTGTTGACCCAGGAAGATTGTGCCGAGTTCCTGGTGGAAGGCCGGGAATTCAAATTCGATCTTTACAGGATTCTCTTCAACCAGGGAAGGGGCGGGAAGGCTGAGCCCCTGGAGGGAGCTTCAGGGAACGGGCAGAGCAATTATTTCGCCAAGTATTCTCCTGACGGTAAATGGATCGTATTCTGCCAGGCCAACAGTTTCATGCTTTTGCAGCCTGACAGCCGGCTGATGATAATTCCGGCTGTGGGAGGAGCAGCCAGGGAGATAGCCTGCAACACCGACCGGATGAATTCATGGCACACCTGGTCCCCCAACAGCAGGTGGCTGGTGTTTTCCTCCAAGGCGTTTTCAGCTTATACACAGCTGATGATTGCTCATGTGGATGAGGAAGGGTACAGTGCTCCTCCGGTGTTGCTGGACCGGATGACGGACAGCAACAGGGCGGCCAATATCCCTGAGTTCGTTAATGCCGAACCTGCGGCAATTTCACGGATTGTTTCAAAATTTATTGACGACAATTCTTTTTATCGGGCTGGATTTGAATATAACCGGGCAAAGGATTATGTGCAAGCTGAAGTGATGTTCAGAAAATCGTTGGAACTGAACCCGGATAATCTTGACGCCCATCTTAGCCTTGGGTACCTTCTCAGCAATCGCCGGGAATATGATGAAGCAATTTTTCACTTGAAGGAAGTAATTCGTCTTGATCCAAAACTCCCTAAAGCATACAGTAATCTTGGATATATATTCATGTGGAAGGGCGATGACGGGGAGGCTTTCGGCTCCTTTACCAGGGCAGTGAGTTTGAATCCCCGGATGGTCGAAGCCCATCTCGGATTGGGCGTCCTGAGGTTGAAATCAGGTGAATATGATCTGGCTGAAAACCGCTTCAGGATAGCCCTCAACATCGACCAGTACAATATTTCAGCAGGAATCGGCCTGGCCAAGGCTCTTCGTCACCAGGGGAAAAGGGAGCAGGCCCTGGATGTAATCATGAACGTTGTCCGGACCGATCCCAAAGATATTGAAGCTCTCCTGGAAACCGGGGAGTTGCTTGCTGAACTGAAACAATACGATGAAGCCCTGCTCCATTTCAACAAGGTCCTGGGGCTTGACCCGGGAAACATTCGTGCCTTGAAAGGGATTGATCTGGTTAAGAGGTCCTCCTGAGAGGAGTTTCCCCATTTTTCGCGGGTGAGGAGGATTTTAAATCGGGTCGGCGTTGGGGTCGGAATCGACAAAATGAAGAGCCGGCCCCAAGGTAGCTGGAGCATCCTGCTCCAGCAAAGAGCGGCTGCGTTCAACAACCCCTGTGAGTCCTGCCATTAACCCGTCATCCGGAATCACCTGATTTCCCCGGTTGGTGATTTCTGGAACAGGGCCACACCGATGATGCTGCCGATTGAAGCGAAGATTATTGAGATCACGGCCATAAACATGATGCTGATAACCAGGAAGACAGGGGAAACAGCGCCTGACGATACGTATTCTCCCAGAATATCCTGGAGGAGTTCCCTGATCTCAGGCGGAATGTCGGGGTTGCTGATAATTTCCCGCAGCATCTCACCACCGGCCATGCTGATGCCCATCAGCTGTTTGAGGAACATGAAGCTGACATGGATAAAGGTCCAGAAGACCGTACCGAAAATTCCGGTCAATATCCCGAGAATGGCTCCGTCGCCATAGCTCATGGGAGGGAGGGAATCCGGGTATTGACGGAGATACAGGTATGAGGAGAGCAGTCCTCCGACTATTACCATCAGGCAGCAGGCGCAGTTGAGGCAGTTCAAAACAGGAATGCCCGAAAAGACTCCCAGGAGGAGCCCTCCCGCCAGAGCTGATGGAACGAAACTTGGTTTGCCTGTATTCATGAGAGCATTCTCCTTAATGATTTAATCTCGATTTGTTCGATTGCCTGGTGGACAAAAAATGCCACTGGAAATGAAGCTGCCATCCCGGTAAGAAGCCGGCTCCACTGATCGTTGGGAAGAAAAACGTCAATAGCCATGGGCGCCATAAAGAGTAAGAGCAGTTTCGGGTGGGACAGAAGATTTCTTTTGAATCCGGCCGGCAGAATGCATCCGATAAGGCCAAGGAAGAATCCAAGATAGATTCCAGTGCATCTGGCGCAGACTGCAAAAGGCATTCCTTGATAGGAAAAGCATCGCCCCGCTTCCTGGTGGCATATGCCCGAAAAAAAGAAATACAAATATTGACCGATAGGGTTGTCGGACTGGCCGGCGTAGGGGGCAGCCACAATCATAAGGATCCAGGAAAGTGACCCTGCCAGAAGAAGATAATATCGTAGCGAGACCCGAAAATTCATGACCTGTATGCATCTTATTTAAGGCAGGAAGGATTTGCAAGCCATTCACGAATGTCACACTAAAAGGTACAATATAAAGAAACCTCATCCTCGGATGAATGTTGACGGAGGAAAAATGGAGCCCAAGTATATTTTTGTTACAGGAGGAGTTGTGAGTTCGCTGGGAAAGGGGCTGGCCTCCGCTTCAGTTGGCGCACTTTTGGAAGCCAGGGGGTTTAAGGTGACGATCCTTAAACTTGATCCCTACATTAATGTAGATCCCGGAACCATGAGTCCTTTTCAGCACGGAGAGGTCTTTGTCACCGATGATGGGGCTGAAGCAGATCTGGACCTGGGGCATTACGAGAGATTCACCAGCACCCTGATGGGCAAGGATAATAACTCGACTACCGGCAAGATTTACAGTGCCGTGATAGAGAAGGAGCGAAAAGGGGAATACCTTGGGAAAACGGTCCAGGTCATTCCTCACATCACTGATGAGATAAAGGACGTAATAAGAAATCTTAGCGACCGGGCTGATATTGTAATGGTGGAAATCGGGGGCACTGTAGGTGATATTGAAAGCCAGCCTTTCCTGGAAGCAATACGCCAGATGAGGGTGGAGGTGGGCGTAAGGAACAGCATTTTTATCCATCTGACCCTGGTCCCGTACATTAAAGCCGCCGGAGAGCTTAAATCCAAGCCCACCCAGCATTCAGTCAAGGAGCTCAGGAGCATTGGCATTCAGCCGGATATCCTTTTATGCCGCTGTGACAGGCCTATTTCCAGGGAGATGAAGAACAAGATAGGTTTGTTCTGCAATCTCGCCCCGCAGTCTGTCATAACGGCTCTCGATGTTAATAATATCTACGAGGTCCCTGTTGCCTATGCCCGTGAGGGCCTGGATTTCATGGTGATGAAGCATCTGGACCTGCCTTTCCATGAGTGCAATCTCAGGCCCTGGGAGGATTTGGTCGAGAATATCAACAATCCTAAAGATGAAGTAACCATTGGGATAGTAGGTAAGTATGTAGCTTATGAGGACTCCTATAAAAGCCTTAATGAGGCCCTGTCACACGGCGGGTTTCCCTCCGGGATAAAAGTCAATCTGGAATGGATTGAGGCTGAAGAACTGCTGCAGGACAACAAGGCATCCCAGCTTGATAAGGTGGACGGAATACTGGTCCCGGGCGGTTTCGGCATTCGCGGAGTTGAGGGAATGCTTGAGGCTATCCGCTACGCGAGAGAAGGGAAGGTGCCATACTTCGGAATATGCCTGGGCATGCAGACTGCGGTTATTGAATACGCCAGGAATGTATGTTCCATTGATGCCAACAGCTCAGAGTTCGACGAGGAGACTCCGGGACGGGTGATTTACATGCTGCGTGAGCTGCTGGGTGTTGAAGAAATGGGTGGCACAATGCGCCTGGGTGCGTATCCCTGCAAACTGCAGGAAGGGTCCCTGGCAGCCAAGATTTACGGCAAGAAAAGCATATCCGAGAGACATCGCCACCGATATGAGTTCAATCGGGAATATGAAAAGGTTTTAAAGGGCCAGGGCCTCCAGATATCAGGGAATTCTCCTGATGGAAACTTTGTTGAAATCGTGGAGATTGAAGACCATCCCTGGTTTCTTGGCTGCCAGTTTCATCCGGAGTTCAAGTCCAGGCCTCTTGTTCCCCACCCCTTGTTCGTAAGTTTTATTGAAGCATCTCTGGCCTACAAGAAGAAACGCACCGCTCCCCTTGGGGTGTTTGAATAAAAATGGAAAAAGGCAGTGAGCTGGTCCTGGAGCATTTCAGGTATTCAGGGGAAGAGGATTTTTTTCTTATTGCCGGCCCTTGCGTGATTGAGTCCCGGGGCCATACTCTTAAACTGGCCAGGCAACTCAGGGACCTGGTATCCGGTATGGGCATTCCCTTGATTTTCAAGGCGTCCTTCGATAAAGCCAACCGGACGTCTTCCGGTTCCTACCGCGGCCCCGGCCTGGAGACGGGACTCTCCATTCTCCGTGAGGTTAAATCTGAACTGGGAATACCTGTTCTGTCCGACATTCATGAGCCATCCCAGGCTGCATCAGCTGCTGATATTCTGGACGTCATCCAGATTCCGGCATTTCTATGCCGCCAGACCGACCTGGTGGCGGCTGCTGCCGTGACGGGCCGTCCTCTTAATCTGAAGAAAGGGCAGTTCATGGCCCCCTGGGACATGGTAAATGTAGTACGCAAGGCAGAAGAGGCAGGGTGTAAGCAGCTCCTTCTGACCGAGAGGGGAGTTTCCTTCGGCTACAATAACCTGGTGGTCGATTTTAAGTCCATCCCGATCATGAAGAAGCTTGGTTACCCCGTAGTATTTGATGCGACCCACTCAGTGCAGCTGCCGGGCGGGCGGGGCTCCAGCAGCGGCGGCACCCCTGAATATATTCCGGTCCTGGCGAGGGCGGCGGCCGCCGCAGGCGTGGATGGATTTTTTTTTGAAGTGCATGATAATCCTGAAGAAGCGTTAAGCGACGGTGCCAATTCCCTGAAAATCGGCAGCCTGGGCAGTCTTCTCCCGCAGCTTCTCAGGATCAGCAAAGCGGTGGGTTTGGATTATGATTCTGGAAACGGCAAGAAGAGTACTGGAGATTGAGGCGGAAGCCGTCCGGAGACTGCTTGAGGTTCTGGGCCCGGATTTTGAGGCGGCAGCCCGTTTGCTGGCTGACTGCCGCGGAAGGGTGGTTGCCACCGGAATGGGGAAATCCGGAATCATCTGCAGGAAAATAGCCGCGACATTATCGAGTACGGGAACCCCGTCCCTGTTCATGCATCCGGCGGAGGCAATTCACGGTGACCTGGGGATGGTGGCTAAAGGGGATGCCGTTCTGATGATTTCCAACAGCGGGGAAACAGCGGAGTTGCTGAAACTGTTATCCACCATTAAGCGCCTTGATATAGCCCTGATTTCAATTCTTGGAAATGTTGAATCGACCCTGGCGCGGCACTCGGATATTGTATTGGGATTGGGCATTGACCGTGAAGCCTGTCCGCTGGGCCTGGCTCCCACGGCCTCCTCCACGGCAGCCCTGGCCCTGGGGGACGCCCTGGCAATGGCGGTTTCTGTCTGCAAGGGATTCAGGCCGGAGGAGTTTGCCCGCCTTCACCCCGGCGGCAAACTTGGCAAGAAGCTGGCCCTGGTATCTGACCTGATGCATACTGGCGGTCAGCTTCCGCTCGTAAATCCTGAAACCTTGATGACCGAAGTGATTTATGAAATGTCATGCACAGGACTCGGTATTGCCATCGTAGTCTCCCCATTTGGAAATCATGGTGAGCAGAAGCTGCTCGGGGTGATTTCAGATGGAGACCTGCGGCGGCGGCTCCAGAAGGACAGGGAGGGGGTCCTGGACTTGTGTGCCGCGGACTGCATGATCACCACCCCCCAGGTTATCCAGCCTGATGAAATGGCCGTAAAGGCCCTCAGCTTGATGGAAAAGAGAAAGATCACATCACTGATGGTTACCGGGGAAAAGGGAGAGATCAGGGGCTTGATCCACCTTCATGATCTCTGGGGTACCGAACTTTTCTAGACCCGTGTTTCTCACCGGTTTTCGTAGCGAAGCAAGCCCAGTGACAGGCTGGTGAGAAACGCGGGCTTGGTGGAAAGTAATGGAGTATTATTGCAAGGACAGGGGGGGGATTTGTTTTCACAGAGGCTTGATTTTGACCTGAGATCCAACAGGCTGACTGAGCTCTTTTCCCGAAAGCTCAGGCGCGGGGTCGATGTCATTGACCTTACCCTGACAAATCCGACCAGGGCGGGTTTCACATACCCTGAGAACCAAATCAGGGAAGCCTTTGCCTCCGCCTCGGACGGGGAATATTCCCCTGATCCCCTTGGTCTCCCGGAGGCAAGGAGTGCGGTCAGCGACTATTACCGGGCGAGGGGGCAGGCGGTATCCCCGGATGATGTCGTAATCACGGCAAGTACGAGCGAGGCCTATTCTTTCCTATTCAGGCTTCTGGCTGATCCCGGAGATGGCGTGATGGTTCCAGAACCCGGATATCCGTTATTTGAATATCTTCTCCGACTTGACTCGCTGGTGGCATTGCCTTTCCCTGTAAGGTATTCCGATGGTTGGTGGTATGATTTCGGCCGGGGGGCGCTGGACAGCAGGGCCAGGGCAGTGATCATTGTCAGCCCTGGTAATCCCGCCGGCAACTACATCAAAAAAGATGAATGGAGGACCGTTACCGGGAGATGCGCAGGGAGAGGAGCGGCCCTGATATGCGACGAGGTATTCCACGAGTTCAGCCACAGCAGTGACGCCCCTGAGGTTGATATGGCTGTTGAAACCGGGGCACTCTCTTTTGTGCTGAACGGGTTTTCCAAAACAGCCGGACTTCCCCAGTTGAAGATGAGCTGGATCCTGGTCCGGGGCCCCGGGGAACTGAAAAGGGAGGCCCTGCAAAAGCTGGAATTCATATCAGACACGTTTCTTTCGACGTCCACCGCTGTGCAGAGGGCTTCCGGGGAGATATTCAGGATGGCCCCCTTGATCAGGACACAGATCAGGTCACGTATCGGGCGGAACCTGGCCTTTCTGAAAGAGGCGGCTGGAGAATCTGCTGTCGACTGCATGCGTACCGAGGGCGGCTGGTCGGCTGTACTGAGGCTGCCGGGAATCATGACCTGCGGCGAGTGGGCGCTGCTCTTTCTTGATCAGCATGATCTTATTTCCCATCCCGGGAGTTTTTACGGCATGGAAGACGGGCCGTTTATTGTTGTCAGCCTTCTCCCGGAAGAAGAATTTTTTCGTGAGGGTGTTAGCAGGATAATGGAGGCGGTTGCCGGACCTGAGGCTTGAGGCACGGCGTTGGCCTACAGGGTTGACCTTCCCAGCAGCCGCAGGGGGGTATGGATCGCTGCTGCTTCGAGGGCTTTCCTGCCCAGGAATTCCAGTGAATCAAGGTATTCAGCGCATTCCCTGATATTAGCGCTCGAACCTGCCAGGTGGTCTCCCTCCGGCACCCACAGCTTTCCTGATTCTTCCAGCACGACATCAAGCCCCAGGGTATGGTATTTGCCGGGTTTCAGGCCTGCGATTGGAGCCGAATCGCTGACAATCGCGACATTGCCGGTTCCTTTCAAGTCAAATACGCATTTGATGAAGGAAGGCGGAAGATGGTGTCCATCCGTAATCAGCATGGGGGTAAGGCGGTCTTCCGCCAGCTGGTCCCAGAGAGGGTTGGGGTGCCGTGGCAGGGTGTTGGGGACACCGTTTCCCAGGTGGGTCACTGCAGTTGCCCCTGCGTCTATGGCTCTTCTGATGTCATCAGGCCCGGCTTCGTGATGTCCCAGCGATACTGTGATTCCTGACTTTGCCGCATGATTGATCAGCTCTGCAATTCCATCAAGTTCAGGGGCTACGGTCAGCAGGCAGATGTTGTCTCCGGACAGCCTGCGGAAATGATCCAGGAGCTTAATGTCAGGAGGAGTTATGCTGGACGCGGTATGCGCGCCCCTGGCCCCTGGTTTTGGAGAAATAAAAGGCCCTTCAATATGGATTCCGAGCAGCCGTGGGGCGAGGTCGGGATCCCTGAATGCTTCAGCCAGGACCGGCAGGTTTTGTTCGTATGTTTCAGGAGGGCTGGAGATCACGGTAGGGCAATAGGCGAGGGTTCCTCTCCCGTAAAGTTCTTCAGTCACGGTCCTGACACCTTCCAGGGTCAGGCCTGGTTCAGAGAAGTCAATGCCCAGGTATCCATTAACCTGCAAGTCTATGTATCGTCTCATTCCAGCCCCCATTTCCTATTCTTCAAGGTATTCAGTTTACCAGATAAGCGGTGGCCGAAAAGAAGGTAACCAGCAGCATTCCGGGAAAGGACCGGGAGGTGGAGACGATCCCCCGGGCGAAGGCATGGGTTCCGGGCCTGGCCCGGGAAAAGGGCTCCCTGAATTTTCGGGAATCCTTTTTCCGGTTATCCTTTTGAAAAATAGTAAAAAATTCATTTTCAGGCGATTCGGCATGGCAGCGCTGCTGAAAAAAAGGGTTTCCCGTACTTGTCCGCAAAGGCCTCCGTATCTATACTAAGGGGCATGCAAATTGCCACAGCTGACTGGATAGTGTTGATTGGATATATGGTCATAATGGTCGCTATAGGATTGGCAGCGGCCCTCAAGGTAAAGAATACCAAGCATTATTTCCTTGGCGACAGAAAATTCGGGAAATGGCTGATGATAGGGCAGAGTTTCGGTATCGGCACCCATGCCGAGATGCCGGTATCCCTGGCCGGGGCCGTCTATACCACTGGAATGTCGGGAATCTGGTATCACTGGAAAAATCTCTTTGCTACTCCCTTCTACTGGATCATGGCCCCGGTATTTCGAAGGGTCCGCCGTACCACCATCGGTGAACTGACTGAAGACAGGTATGGAATCTGGATGGGGATGGTCTATACCATTTTTGCGCTGGCATATTTCACCCTCAATACCGCCAGCATGCTGAAGGGTGCCGGTAAAGTCATCAACCAGGCTGCGGGTGGAGATATCGGGGTCAATAATGTTGTCATAGCCATGACGGTCATATTTATCCTCTACAGCTTCATTGGGGGCCTGATTGCCACGGCCTGGACCGACTTCTTCCAGGGTTTCCTGATCATTGCCCTTTCCTTCATGCTGCTTCCGCTCGGGTGGTCGGCAGTCGGAGGCCTTGAAGGAATGAGGAGTTCAGTCGAAGTCTACAAGTTCTCACTGGCTGCACCTGAAGGGATTACCATCTGGATCATTTTCATGCTGACCCTCAACGGGCTGATCGGGATCATGGCCCAGCCGCATATGCTGGCTGCGGTCGGCACTGGAAAAGATGAAAAAACCTGCAGAATAGGTTTTTTCTACGGCAACTTTACAAAGAGAATCTGTACAGTAGGCTGGGCCCTGGTCGGCATTATGGTTGCCGCCATGGTGGCCAAGGGAATGTATGGCACAACAAGCCTGGCGGACCCGGAAGACGCATTCGGCTTTGCCTGCCACCACCTTCTTTTTCCTGGAGCGCTGGGATTATTGATAGCCTCAATCATGGCCGCCAACATGTCCACGTGTTCGGCCTTTATGGTTGACAGCGGAGCTCTCTTCACCCAGGGGATATTCAAGACTCACCTGGTGACAGGGCGGTCTGACCGCTATTATCTATGGGTAGGAAGAATCAGCGGCTTTGCCATTACCATGCTTGGTGTTGTATATGCCCTGTTCCTCATTGACAAGGTTTTGTACTCATTCCTGCTGACTGAAACCCTGGCGACCTACATGGGAATCAGTATCCTGGGAGGCATAGTATGGAGAAGGGCCAATCGCTGGGGTGCGGTTTCGAGCCTGTTGGTTGCCATGGCTGTAAATTTTTCCCTTTATCACTCCAGGGGACAGCGTCTTGACAACTGGGATGCTGATGTCTTTTGCATGGCCCTGATAGCAGGCGTTGTTACGATGGTGGTAGTAAGTTTGCTGACCCCTCCTGAGCCGAAAGAGAAGATGGACTCATTCTTCAACAGGCTGCAGATCTCCACTGATGTCAACGAGGAGGATCCTGGAAGCGCGTCCGAGGTCGAGGAAGAGCAGAAGAGGGCCGCTGCCAACGGCACCCAGTCCCTGCTGGTTAACCTGCTGCACATCAGGAAGGGCGCAATGGGGCAATCCTTATGGAAGGCTTACGGAACTGACTTCAGGGGATTTCTGGTCGGTAGCGGACTTGCCGTGGCCCTGGTTTTCCTGACCTGGCTGATGCTGAGAATGTAAATGGAGAGTGTGAGATTTATTTGAAAATATCAAATAATATGCAACTTTCCGCTTTGTATTACGTCCTTATATATGAAGCGTGAAAGAATCCCACATCAAGAGGCGTGGTTCCAAATCCTCCTAAACAATAACCACGCCTCTTCCTTCCTTTGGCTGGTCGTGACACAGGTTTGAAAAACCGTCTTTTTTCTCTTCGTTTTTTTCCCCTCAGTCCAGGATCAGAATCCTGAGCTGTTATTAACTGTCGAGTTCTTGGAGCCCAGATCCGCAAAAAAATCATTGCCTTTATCATCGACCAGGATAAACGCCGGAAAATCCTCAACTTCAATTTCCCAGACAGCTTCCATCCCGAACTCGGGAAAATCAATCACCGCAACTTTTTTGATGTGGTCGTGAGCCAGCAGTGCAGCCGGGCCGCCGATGCTTCCCAGGTAAAAGCCTCCGTATTTTTTGCAGGCGGCGGTCACTCCGGGAGACCTGTTCCCCTTGGCTATCATGATCAGAGATCCCCCCTGGGCCTGGAACTGGTCAACATAAGGGTCCATTCGTTCTGCTGTTGTCGGTCCAAATGAACCGGATGGCATCCCTTCCGGGGTTTTCGCGGGCCCGGCATAGTATATGGGATGATTTTTGAAGTAATCAGGAAGAGGTTCTCCGGAGTCCATTATTTCCTTTATCCTGGCATGGGCCATGTCCCTGGCAACAATCAGCCTGCCGTTCAAGGCGACTCTGGTTTTAACCGGGTGTTTGGACAATTCTTCCAGGATTTCACGCATGGGCCTCTCCAGGTTTATGCGTACAGCTTCTTTTTCCTCCATGCGGTTATCAGGAAGAAGCCACTGCGAAGGGTTATAGTCCATTTTTTCGAGCCAGATGCCTTCCTTATCGATCCTTGCCTTGATATTCCTGTCAGCGGAACAGGATACTCCGACTCCAATCGGGCAGGAAGCCCCGTGCCTGGGCAAGCGGATAACCCTGACATCGTGCAGGTACCTGGTTCCCCCGAACTGGGCGCCTGTGCCGAGTCTCCTGGATTCCTCCAGCAGGAGTCCCTCCATTTCGTAATCCCTGAAAGCCCTGCCGAGCTCAGTGCCTGTTGACGGCAGTCCGTCAAGATATCCGGTGGTGGCCAGTTTTACGGTTTTGAGGCAGAATTCAGCGCTGGTGCCCCCGATGACAAAAGCCAGGTGATAAGGAGGGCAGCCGGACGTACCGAGGGACTTCATTTTTTTTACCAGAAAAGGAAGGAGGGCTGCAGGGTTGAGAACCGCCTTGGTTTCCTGGTAGAGGAAGCTTTTATTAGCGGATCCTCCTCCCTTGGACAGGAAGAGAAATTCGTATGCGTCGCCGGGGATGGAATAGATTTCAATCTGGGCGGGAAGATTTGTACCTGTGTTTTTTTCCCTGTACATGTCGAGCGGCGCGACCTGAGAATATCGCAGGTTCTCATCCTGGTAGGCGTGAAAAATACCCTCGGAAATGTATTCCGGGTCATTTTCGCCTGTAGTGAGTACCTGCTGCCCCTTCCATCCCATAACAATTGCGGTACCCGTGTCCTGGCAGAAGGGGAGCTTCCCTCCGGCTGAGATTACAGCATTCTTAAGCATTGCCCGGGCCACATACCGGTCATTCTCTGAAGCTTCCGGGTCATTGAGGATATCCGCCACCTTCCTGTTATGGGCAGGCGTCAGGTAGAAATTGTCCTTTCGCATCGCCTCCA
>CAZOGT010000011.1:0-21130 GCA_964579015.1 uncultured Acidobacteriota bacterium
ATGCCACGGCCACCCTGGGCGGTGGATTGAACATCTATGACGGAGACCCTTTCGGGGAGATCATCTGGGCCCGGCACGCCCAGCATGCCGATATCCGCCACCGCTATTACGACAACAATGGCTTCAAGCGGGATTTCAACAGTTTTGTCAAACTGACCCACGAGCCCGTCGACCATGTGCAGGCCTTTGTTGACCTGCAATACCGCTTCATTTCTTATGATTTCGTCGGATTGGCCTGGGTGTTGCAGGAACTGCAGCCCCTGGAACAAAATGCGGTGTTTCATTTTTTTAACCCAAAGGCAGGGGTCAGCTGGTCGCCCACCACGGCAAGCAGCGTTTATGCCTATGCAGGGGTTGCCAACAGGGAACCCGTCAGAAGGGATTTTACGGAATCTTCCCCTGAAAGCAGGCCAAAGCATGAAACCATGTACAACCTGGAGCTGGGGTACCGTTTCTCCTCGGCGAGACTGAAACTGGGTACCAATGCTTACCTGATGGATTATAAGGACCAGTTGGTGCTAACGGGCGAGATCAATGATACGGGCGGGTATACGCGAACCAATATCGACAACAGCCATCGGGCAGGCATTGAGCTGGAGGCCGCCTATATATTTAACCGCTGGCTGCAGTGGAACGGCAATGCCACCTTCAGCCGCAATAAGATCGACCGTTTCGTGGAGTATTCGGACGAGTATGACAATGACTGGAACTGGATCGGGGTGGATGAGCGGGTCTACGAGAACACGGATATCGCCTTTTCTCCCTCAGTGATCGCGGCCAGTGCGCTGGGGGTAACCCCCCTGACGAATCTGACCCTGAGCCTGAATACCAAATATGTCGGTAAGTCTTATATAGACAACACCATGCATCCCGATCGCAAGCTCGACCCTTACCTGGTGAATGACCTCCGGCTGAACTATCTCCTGAGGCCCCGTTTGTTTCGCGAGCTGGAGCTGGTGTTTCAGGTCAACAACCTCTTTGGGGTTCTTTATGAAACGAATGCCTGGATCTATAAGGGGGTGGTGGGGGATGCCGGACTCACCACGATTGAAGACGGCTACTTCCCCCAGGCCGGAAGGCATTTTCTCGTCGGATTGAATATGAGGTTCTGAGCGGGACCGACTGGCCGTTCTTCAGGCGAAGCCGAATTGGGATGAGCGCATTCTAAAATTTTGAAAAAATTTTGCAGCGCGAAAACCATTTCGGCTTTGCCTGATGGGGCCCGATCGGGAGGATTAACCAAAGTTTGGGAGGTCCGTGTCAACCGGACCTTAGAGGTCCGTGTCAACCGGACCTTCGAGAGCCAGTTTATCCGGAAACATCGGGGTCCGTGTCATCCGTGCCCTCGTCGTCCGGTTCAATGGCCCGGTGCACGGCATAATTGCGCCATTTTTCGAGGACCCGGAGCATGTCGGCGGGCAGTTCAGAGTCAAAAAACAGGGGACGTCCCGTAATGGGGTGATCAAAACCCAGGGTTTTGGCATGCAGGGCATGGCGGGGGAGCAGCTCGAAGCAGTTTTTGACGAACTGCTTGTACTTGGTGAAGGTCGTCCCCTTTAATATTTTGTCTCCCCCATAGGTGGCGTCGTTGAAAAGAGGATGCCCGATGTGCTGAAAGTGGGCCCGGATCTGATGGGTGCGTCCCGTTTCCAGCTTGCACTGCACCAGGGTCACATACCCGAACCGCTCCAGCACTTTATAATGTGTGACGGCCGGCTTTCCAAACCTCCCGTCGGGAAAAACATCCATCACCTTGCGGTTTTTGAGGCTGCGGCCGATATGCCCTTCGATGCTTCCCTCGTCCTCCTTGAAATCACCCCAGACCAACGCATGGTATATCCGGTCAATATTGCGGTCGAAGAACAATTTGGCCAGGCGTGTCTGGGCCAGCTCCGTTTTGGCAATGATCAGGATGCCCGAAGTGTTCTTGTCGATGCGGTGTACCAGTCCCGGTTTCACATCTTCTTTGTTTTGCCGCGGCAGGTTGCCGAAATGATGGATCAGGGCATTCACCAGCGTTCCGGAATAGTTCCCGTAGCCGGGGTGGACGACCATGCCGGCTTCCTTGTTCACGATCACGATGTGGTCGTCTTCAAACAGGATATGCAGGGGTATATCCTCCGGCAGCAGCTCGATCTCCCGCGGGGGATAGGCCATGACGATGCTGATCTCGTCCAGGGGCTTGACCTTGTAGTTTGGTTTGACCGGCTGGCCATTGACCAGGATGTTCCCGGCCTTCGCGGCGACCTGTACCTTGTTGCGGCTGGTGTTTTCCAGGCGGGCGTACAAAAACTTATCGATCCGGAGCAATCCCTGCCCTTTATCCACCACAAAGCGATGGTGCTCATAAAGCTCCTGTTCTTCCTGTTCGTCGAATTCCTCTGGCTGGCCGGGGTCTGGGTATGGCCCTTCTTCTGTCATGGTTGTGCTTGGGTTTACCGTGCGATCATGAACCTGACGGCCTGGGTGCGCCGGGATTCGGTATGGGTCAGTCTCAGCAGGTAAATTCCATTGCTTAGCCCGCTGACTTCAAGACCCTGTGAATAATCACCGGAATAGACGATCCTTCCGTACAGATCAAAGATGTCAAACTTTAACAAGCCATCGTTGAGGCGGCCCTCTTCAAAATGTACGTTGAGGGTGTTGCCTTTTACGGGGTTGGGGTACACGGTAAAGGGAAGGCCGGTGGCAGGCTCGTTAACGGGTGTGGGTTGTTTGTCTGCACCCATCACCGGCCGGATCATCAAAGCACCCTGGTAAATGCTGGGTTCCCATTCGCCGCCGGTGTTGACAAAAAGATGCTGGCCGGCATTGTTGCTCCAGTCGTATCCCAGGCTCAAGAACTCATTGATGCCGATGTTGCCGGGCTGTACCAATCCGACGAAAAAAGTATCGGTGACAATAACTGTCTGCTCCAGGTGGTGGGTGACAAATTGGTTCAGATCCTCACCGTATTGCGAGCGTACCTGGTTTTCCGATTGATAGAGGATCACCTCTTCCGGATAAATACTTTCCCAGACAGTGATAAGAAATGGCCTGTCTTCGTTCTGCCCGTTCAGGGTGGGGTTGAGGAAGAGTTGGATGGCCCCCAGCTCGTCGGTGGTGCTGGCTGTAAAGCGGTAGGCGAGTTTGGGATCCCTGCCGATCAGTCCATATCCCTGTTCGGGTACTCCGTCATCGTACGAGAAATAGTTTTCAAAGCTTTGCCGGTAAATGATGGTGTCGTTTCGTTGGCGGTCATCACCGGCAATCCCGGCGCGCACCACGTGTACAATGTCGAAATGCCGCTCAATGGCCGGTGCCGTGGGCAGCGGGTTGGGGATCACAATGGGATCGGCGTGGGGCTGGTATGGCTGGTAACCCGAAGTGCTGAAGGGGGCAATGTTCCAGGTGCCTCCCGAGTAGTTGCGCACCACATTGCCTGCTTCATCCCGGATAAAATACCTGTAGGAGTAAGGGTAGGTGTTGTTATCAAGGTTGGTGATCTTCATGGAAAAACGTTCCCGCAGGTGTTGCGGGGCGTTTACGATATAATGCGACCAGGGC
Source organism: uncultured Acidobacteriota bacterium (assembly GCA_964579015.1). Classification (GTDB taxonomy): domain Bacteria; phylum Acidobacteriota; class UBA6911; order RPQK01; family JAPXNP01. The sequence continues at coordinate 3,547 of CAZOGT010000011.1, forward strand.
ATGGCGGTGTATTTCTCCAGGATAGACTGGGCTGGTGCCGCAAAAGCGATGTCAAAATAATTTGCTGGCTGCTGGGTGCTCCTGCCGTGATTCAGGTATACATAATCGATGTTCCAAATGGAGCGGGAACCGCTTATATTGTCCAGGCTCTGCCCGGAAGGCAGGGGGGGGTAGCTCACTTCGTTCTGAAACCGGAACCGGAAATCGTGGCGAAAATAAACGGGATCCGTGATGGGGATGGCCACCTGTCTGAAATAGGGAAATGTGTCGGCAGAAAACGTGCTTAGACTCATGCCGCTGGTCTCCCAAACGGTTTCCCAGAGGTCATCAACCCAGATCACCTCCCCGTCTTCATCCAGCACATAATGCCCGGGATGGCGGAGAAATTCAAGTTTCAGGACATCATCCTGCGTCGGGGCGCCTCCCATGCCCTGTGGCTGGTAGTAAAAGCTCAGAACCACGGAGTCGGACGGTGCCAGGTCCCTTGCCGCGGGCGCAAAGACAGAATCGAGCCTGATGGGGTGGGAGCTGAGCTGGTCGGCCGGAAAGGGGGTGTTGGTGGGCTGTATATGCCCGTAAAACCGGCCTTGTCCGTCGAGGGCGTCAAAAGTTGCGACCCCCACGGTTTTGGGGTGGAAAGCGAAGCTGCTGTTAATAAAAACATGGTCGTCGGACCAAAGGGCCGGGTCCGGATAGGGCCCCGCATAGGAAAAATCATCCCAAAACGGAAGGCCCAGCGTTACATCCTGGGCCTTGGCATGCCCCCCTGAAGCTTGCGTCTCCTTCCGGGGATTGGTTTCCAGGGCGTGAATCACTTCCTGGGAATGCCCCGAAACGGCCGCTCCCAGAAAAATCATCAGAAAAAACAGACGTAAAATCTTCATAGTCAAGGTTTTTTACCGGGTGTCGTCCCGGGTCCACCCACTTAAAACACCTTCAGGGGGCAATTGTTTCAGCGGGCCGTATTGTTACGGGTTTTCAAAATCATCGACAGAGCGGTACCAGACATTGATCCTTTCTCCCTTGCGGATCATCACGTCTTCTTCATAGTCGGGCTCCTGCCGGTAAACCCGGGCATCCCTGAGGCCCACGTTGTCTTCATAGACCTCCTCACCGATTTCCAGTTCAAGGGATTCCAGGGTTTGCCGCACTTCATCCGGGGTCTTCCCGTATAAAAGCGGTACATGCACGGTCAGCAGTTCGGCCAGGTACTCCTCAAAGTCCACTTTGTCGGGCGAGCGGTAATAGAGGTCCACGGTACTGCCGGCCCTCAGATAGTGTCGCCGGCTCACCGGATCCGGTTGCTGGCGGTACACCCAAACTTCCTCCTCTTCCTCGTCCAGGAAGAACTCATTGCCGATATTCAGGGTGGCGGCATTCAGGGCCTGCAGGGCTTCCTCCCGGGGCATCCCGATCAGCATGGGAACCAGCACGATGTTCTCTCCCAGTCCTTCTCCAAGCACCAGGTCAATGACCGTGCCTTTTTCCACCAAAGTGCCGGGCTCGATGGCCCCGCCCTGGAATTTTTGCTGAAGAACGGCATTTCGGGCGATGTCGGGACGGTATTCCAGCACACCCGGCTTGAGCCCGTAGGTTTCCAGCCTTGTTATGGCCTGTCTGTAAGAGAGGTCGGTCAGGTTGGGCATGGGGACCATCTCCGGCATCATGGCCACCATGGTCAGGTAGATGGTGCGGTTTCGTTTCACCTTGGTTCCGGGCACCGGATCCTGCGAAGAGATGGTGCCTTTTTCACGGCTGTCATCAAAAATGGAGTCATTGATTGTATACCTCAGGTCCCGCGCTTTGAGCACGGATTGCACCTGGTCTTCCCGCAGGCCTTCAAGCTCAGGAACCGTCACGGTCCGGCCATGCTGGGTGTAAATGTCCAGCAGCCGCATGGCCCCCCAGATGATAAAAATGCCTGCCGCAAAAGCAATGATGAGCTGGCGCAAAAAAAGCCGGCTCTGTATAAATTCTACGAAGTTCATGTTCTCCCGAAGCAATTTGCCGTTAAAAGTACAAATTAATCCTGATCTATGGATTGTCTTTGGGTCCGCCTTGCAAAACCGGCCCGTCACACAAGGAACGTTTTTATTGGGCTTTTATGGTTTGAAGGTGATTTTTTTTTAAGTTTGCCTGGTATCGGCTGGTGGGCCGCAAACGCTTCATGACAGGTAACAGGATGAGCAGAAAGAAAAACATTGCCCTTGTGGCCGGAGGGGATTCGGGCGAATACGTCATCTCTGTCGAGAGTGCACGGATGATCAAAAGAAACATTGATCCCGCGCGTTACAATGTATACACAATTCTCGTCAAAAAGGGAGAGTGGATCTGCCTCCCGGACAATGGTCAGACGCTGGTGGTCGACAAAAACGATTTTTCTGTTTTGTCGGATGGGCAAAAGGTCCTTTTTGACTGTGCGTTTATAACCATCCACGGCACCCCCGGCGAGGATGGCAGGCTTCAGGGATATTTTGAGCTTTTGGGCATCCCTTATACGACGTCCGGTTTGTTGCCTTCCGCCCTGACCTTCAACAAGTTTTTCTGCAATATTGTCGCTGCCCAATTTGGCATGGAGGTAGCTCGTTCGGTAAAGTTCAGCAAATCCGCCCGGATTGAGGCTTCCGATGTGCTTTCTATGGTCAAACTGCCGGTGTTTGTCAAACCCAATAAGGGGGGGTCGAGCCTGGGAACCACCTTCGTTCAGGATGCCCCCTCCCTTTTACCTGCCATAAGACTGGCCCTGGAGCACGACGATGAGGTGTTCGTCGAGGAATTTATCAGGGGAACCGAACTCACATGCGGAGTCTTCAGGCAGCAGGGGAAAGTGATTGCCCTGCCCGTTACGGAGATCATCAGCAAAACAGAAGCCCGTTTTTTTGATTTTAAGGCCAAATATACCAAAGGGGCTGCCGATGAGATCACTCCGGCCAGGATTTCCCCCGGGCTGACCCGCCAGGTCAAACAGGCCACGGCCATGCTGTACGAAAAATTCGAGATGAAAGGCCTGGCCAGGATGGATTATATCTATAACGAAGACAAGCTGTATTTCCTTGAGATCAATGTGACCCCGGGCATGGCCGAAACCAGCATCGTGCCCCAGCAGGCTGCAGTGGAAGGCATTTCCATCAGGGATCTCTTTTCCATCGTGATTGAAGAAGCCATGGCCTCCGGAACAGCAGGCCAGGATCCGGCCTTTTCAGACCGGGTACTCCCTTAAAAACCGGGTGAGTTTTTCCAGTGCCCGGTAGCGGTGACTGATCCTGTTTTTTTCTTCGTCGCTCATTTCGGAGAAACGCCTTGTATGGCCCTCCGGTACAAATACCGGGTCGTAGCCAAAGCCGCCGCTTCCTCCGGCTTCCTGGGTGATCCTGCCGTTGACCACACCTTCGAAGCTGAACTCCCTGCCGTCAATGATCAGTGCCATCACGGCCCTGAAGCGGGCGTTGCGGTTTTTATGGCCTTTTAAAAGGCCCAGGAGCTTTTCAATATTGTCGCTGCTGGTTTTGGATGGCCCTGCAAACCTGGCCGACCGCACCCCGGGGAGTCCGCCGAGCGCCTCCACCTCCAGTCCGGAATCGTCCGAAAAGCAATTCCTGCCATATTGCCTGAACACAAAACGGGCTTTGGCCAGGGCATTTTCTTCCAGGGTCCGGTATGGCTCCGGGATGTCCTGTCGACACCCGATGTCGGCCAGCCCCAAAACAGAAAAGCCGGGATTCAGCATGGTTCTGATCTCCCGGATTTTGTGGGGGTTGTTTGAGGCAAATACGATTTCCATTATTCCAGTTCAACCAAAATAAAATGCTTGGGGACCTTGTCGCCCACCTTTACATTGATTTTTTTTACGGTTCCGTTGTCCGGGGCAATGATGACGTTTTTCATCTTCATTGCCTCCAGAATGCACAGCCGGCTTCCTTCTTCAACGGCATCTCCTTCAGCAACAAAAACTTCCTGGATGTTTCCGGGCATAAACGAACGGACCATTTTGGGGTCAATCGGACTGTAAGGCTTGCGATTGGTGTGCATCTTGTTGAGCTGCGTTTTGTATGTCGCATCGTCAACGACCAAGCGGGAATATCCTTTGGATTTTTTTTTCATGGCTTGCTGTTGAATGATGTGGTTTAGAACGGGGGAATCCCGTGTTTTTTCTCCGGTACGATTTGTGATTTATGGGAGGAGATATCCAGGGCATGTGTAAGGAAGCGCCGCGTTTCAGAGGGCTCAATAACGGCGTCAATATAGCCGTGAGCGGCCGCTACATAAGGGTTGGCGAACTTCTTCTTGTATTCCTCCACCTTCTTCCGGCGTGTTTCATCCGGATTGTCGGAGTTCATGATCTCCTGGCGGAAAATGATGTTGGCGGCCCCTTCCGGTCCCATGACGGCAATTTCGGCCGTGGGCCAGGCAAAGACGAAATCGGCCTTTAAATGGCGTGAACACATGGCGATGTATCCCCCGCCGTATGCTTTACGAAGAATGATGGTCACTTTCGGAACCGTTGCTTCGCTGTAAGAGTAAAGGATCTTTGCCCCGTGGCGGATCACGCCCGCATGTTCCTGGTCAATGCCCGGGAGGTATCCCGGCAGGTCTACCAGGGTCACCAGGGGAACATTAAAGGCGTCGCAATAGCGTATGAAGCGGGCCGCCTTGTCGGAGGAGTCCACATCCAAAACGCCTGCAAGCACCAGGGGCTGGTTGGCCACAAAGCCAACGGTTTGGCCGTTCAGACGGCCGAACCCGATCACCATATTGGCGGCAAACAATTCCATGACCTCAAAAAAGTCGCTGTCGTCGCTGACGGCCCGGATCACATCCCTGACATCATAAGGTTCGCGCGGGTCGGTGGGTATGATATTGTCGATGCGGTATTGGCGCAATTTTGGGGTCTTCTTCGGAAAAGGATTGGCCTTTTTCTGGTTGTTCCACGGGATATAGGTAACCAGCTTTTTAATCATCTGGAAACATTCTGCTTCGCTCTCAGCAAAAAAATGGGCGTTGCCGGTAATCTCACTGTGAACACGGGCGCCACCAAGTTCTTCCATGCTGATTTCCTCACCAAGCACCGATTTGATGACCTCCGGACCGGTGATAAACATTTTCGAAATCTTGTCCACGACAAAGACAAAATCAGTCAGGGCCGGAGAATAAACCGCACCACCGGCACACGGACCCAGTATGACGGATATTTGCGGGATGACGCCTGAAGCCTGGGTGTTTCGGTAGAATATCTCCCCGTAACCGGCCAGGGAGTTCACACCTTCCTGGATGCGGGCCCCGCCCGAGTCGTTGATGCCGATAATGGGGATCTTTAAACTCATGGCATGATCCATGATCTTGCCGATCTTGCGGGCATGCATCAGCCCCAGGGATCCGCCGGCAACGGTGAAGTCTTGTGCATAGATGCAGACCGGATAGCCGTTGATGGTCCCGGTGCCCGTGATCACCCCATCGCCCGGCAGGTGCTTTTTGTCCATGTCAAAATCCTTGGCGGCATGCTCCACAAAAAGGTCATATTCGTAAAACGAATTGGGATCCAGCAGGGAAATGATCCGCTCCCTGGCGGTCATCTTTCCCATGGCGACCTGCTTTTCGATGGCCTTGGCTCCTCCTCCCTGTAAGGCACCTTGCATTCTCCTTTTCAGGTCAAGCGTCTTTTGTTTGATAGACATAATTGGCGGGTTTTTTTAAACGAAAAATCTTCCAAAGTAAGGAAAAAAAAACGAAAGAACAGCGGTTTGTTTATTCAAAAATGCGTTGCCCGGGTTTTTCTGCCGGGCAATTTAAACAACGGGGCGCACAACATTTCCCCGCACAAGATTGTTTTCCTTGGGACGGGAATTTTTGTAATTTTACCCGGAGTTTTTAACAGGGATCATGTGAACTATTATTGGGCCAACTTCTTTTCTCCTGGGATATTTCCTTATTTAATAAGCCTTTTGCTTGCCTTTGCACCATTGGCAAAACCCCTCTTTGCCCAGCAGCTTCGTGAGGTGGATTCCGGACAGCGCGAGCGGCTGATGGAAATTTCCGACTCCCTTTCCAAAGACTTTCATGATGTGCACACCCGCTCACTGGAGGAAGCCCGGCAAATGGGCCTGGAGATTCGTTTTACCACCAATGAGGGGGTGCGCTATGCCCTGCAACGTATCGAGGACGGATTGCCTTACTATTATCGCACATTGAACCTGGGCGGGGCAATCACTTCCGGGGCTGCCGATTTGCACCAGGGGGGAGACAGCCGGCTGCTGCTGGGTGGCAAAGGGCTGACAGCGGGTTTGTGGGATGCAGGAAGCATATACGACCATAAAGAATTTGAGGGCCGTTTTGTGAACAGGAACCCGGCTACCGAGGTGGACAACCATGCCACCCATGTGGCCGGATCGATCATTGCCCGTGGCTTTAATGAGAATGCAAGGGGGATGGCCTACGGGGCCCGTCTGCGTACCTACGACTGGAACAGCGACCTGAGTGAAATGGCCAGCGAGGCGGCGGCTGGGATGCTGCTCTCCAACCATTCGTACGGGACCTCACTCGGCTGGACAAGACGTGATGGGGAATGGGTCTGGATGGGCGCTGCGGACGCCGACGAGGACTACCGGTTTGGCTTTTATTCCAATTTAAGCCGTGCCCTGGACGAGGTGGCCCATGCCGCTCCATATTATTTACCGGTTTGGGCTGCAGGAAACGACCGCAGCGACACAGGAGACGGAAGCCGTCCGCCGGACGGCCCCTACGATACCGTCGGACCGGAGGGAACGGCCAAGAACCTGCTCGCCGTTGGCGCCGTGAATGGCATTCCGGATGGTTACAGCAAGCCGGGCGATGTGGTGATGACCGCTTTTAGCAGTTGGGGACCGACCGATGACGGCCGCATCAAACCCGACCTGGTGACCAAGGGAAGGCTGGTGTTTTCGACCAGTCTCGATGACCAGTACCGAAGCACCAGCGGCACCTCCATGGCTTCGCCCATTGTCACCGGCTCATTGTTGCTCGTGCAGGAATTGTACAATGACATGACCGAAGGTGAGTTCCTCAGGGCGGCCTCCCTGAAAGGACTGGCCATTCATACCGCCAATGCCGCAGGAAGCGGTCCCGCCCCTGACTACAAATTCGGGTGGGGGCTTCTTGATGTCGGCCGGATGTCCGATTTTCTGATCCATCTTGATGGCGACCGGCTGTTCTTTTTGGAGAGCACCCTGGACAACAACCAGCAAACCGTCATTGACTTTTCGTCCGACGGAACGGGGCCCTTAGTGGCCACCCTGTCGTGGACCGATTTGCCGGGCTCCCCGGTGGCTCCCCGGCTGAATCCCAGGAACCTGATGCTGGTCAACGACCTGGATATGCGGATTGTTTACCGGGACGGGGAGGTGTATCATCCCTGGATTCTTGACCCGGAAGAGCCGGTTGCTCCGGCCGGAACCGGCGATAACTTCCGTGACAATGTGGAAAAAATATATATTGAAACCCCCCCTCCCGGAACCTTTCAACTAGTCATTACCCATAAAGGAACCCTGGAGGGTGGCAGCCAGGATTTTTCCCTGTTTTTGCAAAGCGGTCCCCTTCCCACCAAAAGAAACTTCTTCTGGATTGGCGGCGACGGACGGTGGAGCAGGGGATTGAACTGGTCCCTGAGTTCGGGGGGAGCGCCTGTGGATATGATTCCCGGTCCCGATGACCACGTGGTCCTCGACCAAAACTCCTTTTCAAGTGAGGACCAGGCACTGGTGCTGGATCAGGATGCGGCATGCTACACCCTGACCATCACGGAGAATGCACTGGGACGCATTGATTTCGCAGGACATCATCTGCGCTTATCGGGATCCCTGCTGGCCGAAAAAACCTTTGTCCGTGAAGGCAGTTCAGGGTCCATGGTATTCAACGGCCACATGAAAAATGGCTATATCCTGGTCAGGGAGACGGAAGAAGTCCCCGATTCACATCTGGAGTATGTGTTTGATCAGTCAGACGGGAAATGGCGCATCATGTCCGACCTCAGTGCCGGGAAGATCGTTATCCGTAAAGGAGAGTTGGAGCTTCAGGACATTAACCTGTCTGTGAAAGAGCTTATTGTGGAAACCAATCCCTTTCCCAAAAGGCTGGACCTTGGTGCATCGGTGATATCGGACCTGGAGATCGTGCGGTTCCCTTCCAGGGACTTTGCCTTTATGGGTACCGAAAGCACCCTGGTTTTCGGTACCCAGGGGCCGGAAGAAAAAGCGCTTTCCCGCTTTTTTACAGGGGGCGTTCAGCTTGAAAGCATCGTGAATCATGCCGATCTGGAGCTTGTTGGGCCCCTTTCCGCCATGCATTTTCTCAACAACGGGCCGCTTCTGGTCAGTGCCAATCTGGATGTTGAGGAATTGTCATTCACTGAAGAAGCCGGGTTCATCCTGGGTGAAGACGCCGGCCTGTACGTCGGAGAGGCGTTCTCCGGTTCCGGATCTCCAGATGCCATTGTCCCGTTCATCGGGCTTGGCAGGGGCTCATATATATACGGTAAGACAAACAGAAAGTTCTGTTTAGACTATGTGGCCGTTCTGAACCTTCCCGCCATTGGAGATGGCATTTTTAACGCCGGGCCCAACGGCACCGTCCAACAGTCTGAAGGCTGGTATCAGATGGATTGTGAGGATGTTATTTTCGCGGATTTTTCGGTGAAATCTCCATGCGCCAGCAGCTGGACTTCTTTTCATGACGAGAGTTCCGGACAGGTCGACAGCTGGGAATGGCGGCTCGGGGACCTGGGCTCATCCGGCGAGCCCAGTCCGGTTGTCACATTCCCCGAAAGCGGCAATCAGCTGGTCCGGCTCACCGTCTCTGGCGGGGTCAATGCCCACTCTTCCGAAAAATTGGTGCAGATCATCGAGAACCCATTCCCTGAACCCCAGGTAATCAAGTCCGGATCCACCTACTTTGTGGATGTCACCGCGGAGAGTTATCAATGGTTCCGTAACGGCGACCCCATAGAAGGGGCCATCTTCCATTCCTACACCAATTCAGCGGCTGATCCGGGTGTTTACATGGTCCTGGTCAGCGATGGAAACTGCAACAGGCCTTCGAAAAACGAGATCACGGTAAGTGCTGGCGGGCCGGACCTTCCGGACAATGCCCTGAGGGTCTTTCCCAATCCCTCCTTTTCAAGCATTCAGATTGAAGCCGCTCATGAAATGAAGGAGCTGGAAGTGATGGATTTGACCGGGCGGGTAATTCTTGTCGAAAAGCCGGGCAGCCCCCGCTTCGAGCTGGATGTTTCAGGACTCAGGCCCGGCATTTATTTGTTAAGGGTGCTGGAGGGAGAGCGTGTGATTCAATTAAAAATTCAGGTATTATAAATTCCAGGTTATGAATCGATTGAAGTGGATATTATTGTTGGTCGGGTTTTCCCTGATCCATGTGCAGTGTACGGACTTTCCGGATCCGGAGCCACCCTCAACGGGCGAAGATGAGATGAGGGAGCTGGTTTTATACAGCCAGTACCAGGCGGCCATGTTTCTTGGGGGCGACTTTTCCCGTTTTTCTTCGATCTGGATGCAACAATTGTCCGGGGTCAGGGGCGTGCACCTGGGCGTGGAAAATTACAATCCCGGTTCAATCGGATTTGACGATCCCTGGCGTCATTTTTACCTGGAACTGATTCAGAGTTACAATATGATCGATTATTTCGCCACGGAGTTGGACGCCCCGGTTTTTAAAGGGATCGCCCTGATCCAGCGGGGCTATTTCCTGGGTTTGTTTACCGATGCCTGGGGGGATGTGCCTTTTGTGGAATCCTATAAATATTTCGGCTCAGGCAGGAATCCCGTGTATGACAGCCAGGAAGAGCTCTATGAGATGATCTTCGGAATGCTGAATGAGGGCATTTCCCTGCTGGACAATCCACCGGAAGGTTCTATGGTCCCACTTCCCACACAAGATATCTTTTACGGGGGCTCATTGGAAGACTGGCAAAAAGCCGCCCGCCTGATGAAACTGAAATTTTCCCTGCGCCTGGGAAACCGCCTGGGGGATTATGCGCAGGCCCTTTCGCTGATAGAGGAAGGCGGATTGTTTTCTTCCGGAGCGGACGACTGGAAGTTTCCTTTTTCCACTTTCACAGACCTGGAGAACCCCTGGTACCGCTTTGATTTTGTGGTCGGGAATACCCGGGTGGGCGAGCACATGGTTGAAATGCTCATTGATACCGAGGATCCGCGCCTGACCCGATTCATCCGGCTGAACACACAAAACCAATACCTGGGCGCGGCGCCCGGCTCAGAGAACTTCAATGCTTCCAGAATTGCCAATGCCGGCGGGTCCATCGGCGGAAAGTCTTCCAGCCTGACCATTTTGAGCTATTGCGAACAAAAATTCATTGAGGCGGAGATTTATTTTCGTCATGGCATGCAATCCCAGGCTGATGAGGCCTACAAAGAAGCCGTAACGGCCTCCCTGGCCATGTTTGATGCCAGGAACGCCGCATGGGAGGAAATACATGCCGACAAAAAGGATGTGGATCTTGAAGATATTATCAATGCCAAATACATTGCCCTGTTTTTGAATCCTGAAGTGTGGACCGATTGGCGGCGCACCGGCTATCCGGAATTAGACCCCACCCCCGGGAATTTTAATGAAGACAAACTTCCCCGGCATTTCCTCTATCCGCAATCCGAGGAAACCAACAATGCCGCCAATTATCCCAAGGATGTGGATCTGAACACCCGAGTCTGGTGGGATGCCAATGGTTCCTGATTCCCCTGTAAAATATTTACAATACCAGATAAACCGCCCCGGCAAGTTTCTTGCCGGGGCGGTCTGTTTACTGCCGGATGCCCCCCAGTAATGCCCGGGGAGAATGTTTGTTTGCACTGGTAGTGAGTGCCAATCACACTATAAAAAAACAAAATGCAGTTAAAAACCAAGGGGTTTGATAATTTTTACAATAATTTAACATAACAATAACTTTTTTTAATAAATTTGCTCCGCCAGGGCCCATATTTCATATTGGTTCTGGCCTCAGTTAACCACTCAGTTATTAACTAAAACAAAAAGAACATGAAGCGAATTCTAATTCTGATGGGGATCTTGCTCTTTATGGGCACCTCCCTGTTTGGACAACAAATCCGGGTTACCGGGACTGTAACAGATGCGGCCGATGGAGCCACCCTTCCGGGCGTAACAGTCATGGTCCAGGGGACCACCATTGGTGTGATTACAGACATCAATGGACGCTACGAAGTGACCGTAGCCCCTGATGCCACCCTGGTGTTTTCATTCATCGGCCTAAAGACCGCACAGGTTCCTGTCGAGGGCCGGACAGTGATCAATGTCGCCCTTGAACGGGATGTGGTTGCCATGGATGAGTTTGTGGTGGTTGGATATGGTGTCCAGCGCAAAAGAGAAGTAACCGGTTCCATCACTTCCGTCAGGGGAGATGAAATGGCACAGGTCGCCACCCCCAGCTTTGACTCCCAGCTTGCTGGAAGGGCTGCCGGGGTGCAGGTTACTTCTACCTCGGGTGTCCTCGGTGAAGCACCAAGGATCCGCATCAGGGGGGTCGGCTCCATTTCTTCCGGAACGTATCCGCTGATCGTGGTGGACGGCATTCCGATCCTCACCGGCGACATCGGGGGATACGCCAACACCAATGCGCTCGGTGACATTAATCCTTCAGACATCGAATCCGTGGAGATTCTCAAGGACGGATCCGCTACCGCCATTTATGGTTCCAGGGCCGCCAACGGTGTCATCCTGATCACCACCAAAAGGGGACAGGCCGGGAAATTCCAGGTCAATTACAACAATTACTTTGGCGTGGCGCAACCGGTAAGGTTGTTCGACCTGACCAATGAGTCAGAGTTTATCACACTGGCCGGTGAAATGTTTGCCAATGCCGGAACGACAACCAACCCTGCTGTTGCAGCCGGACTGGATACCGACTGGCAATTGGCCGTTTTGCGTGACAATGCTTTCCAGCAGGACCATAGCGTTTCAATGTCAGGTGCTACTGAAGAGACCTCTTACTATTTCTCACTCGGGTACTCCGATCAGGAAGGGGTCACACGACCCAATGCGATGAATCGCTTTACCTTCCGTTCCAATGTGGACCAAAAGGTGAACAACGCCATCCGTGTCGGGGCAAGTGCCAACCTGGCCAGGACCCAGTACAACGGACAGAATACGGGTGAGAATTCCCTCTCAGGAAACATCTTTTCGGCCATCCGCCAGTTGCCCAATACCCCGGTGTACAACCCCGATCATCCGACGGGTTACAACATCGACCTTGTGAACAACCAGCTTGTCGGGCGCTGGAACAACCTCCGGACGATTGACGACAACCTGCCCAACATCAGGTATACCCTCGATAATAACATATACGGGTCGAAGGTCAACCGCGGGACAATCAGCACTTACGGTATGGTGAACATCCTGCCCTCATTGAATTTCCGGACCCAGCTGGGTGTGGATATGTCGATGACCGAAGGCCACCTTTACTGGAATCCCATGCATGGTGACGGTGCTTCCGTGAACGGACGTATCTACAACACCCAGACAAACTATTCACGCTGGAATGTTCAGAACATCCTTTCCTATGTGGAAACCTTTGCCAACGTGCACAACCTGAATCTAACCCTTGTCAGCGAGGTTCAGAAGCAGCGTTACAACTACTTCTTTGCCGGTGGTACCGATATGTCAGACACCTTCTTCCGTCACGGCCTCATCGGCGGTTCTTACGCCACCCAGTTATCCAGTGGCAGCATGACCGAGAATGGGATCGTTTCCTATGCCGGTCGTCTGAACTATAACTTCGATGGCAAATACTTCATTTCTGCCACCGCACGTTATGACGGGTTGTCCTCACTGCCCGAGGCCAACAAATGGGGCTTCTTCCCCGGTGGGTCTATTGGCTGGACCATTTCGCGCGAGGCCTTTATGCAGAACACAGACTGGTTGTCCAACCTGATGGTCAGGGCTTCCTATGCTGAAGTAGGCAACTCATCCATTGGCAACTATCCCTATCTTGGCCTCTATGGGGGTGTCAGGTATGCTGATTATACCGGTATTGCGTTCATACAAATGGGGAACGACCAGCTCAGGTGGGAGACCTCCAAGAAATGGGACCTTGGTTTTGACCTTTCTGTTTTTGAAGGAAAGTACAACTTCACGTATGACTATTACCTGAACGACCAGGACGGGTTGATTCTTGACGCGCCGACACCTCCTTCCTTTGGTGTTCCCGGAAACTCTGTTTCCAAAAACATCGGAAGCCTGAAGAACTGGGGACATGAGTTTGCCCTGGAGGCCAACCTCATCCGCACACGCGACATATCGTGGACCGTGGATGTGAACCTGACCCTCGGCAAGAACGAGATTACTTCATTGGTCGATGACCAGCCCATTATCGGGGACTATACCCTTATCGATGTGGGTCAATCCATTCGCTCCGTTTATGGCTTTGACTATGTGGGCGTGAATGCCGCCAATGGCAATCCCATTTACCGCAAGGCCGATGGCTCCATGGTTCAGGGTGACATTGCCACCCAGACTTACAAAGTATACGACCCGAGCAATCCTGGTGACCTTTCTCAGGCAGGGTCGCTGTCCAATGCCGACAAAATTGTTTTCGGACCTTCCATGCCCACTTTTTTTGGTGCAGTCAACTCCCGGCTGAGGTATAAAAACTTTGACTTTTCCGTCATGTTCCGCTATGCGGGTGGAAATTACATCATGAACCGCACCCGCGCCGACCTGACAGCCAACTCCTTTACCAACTATGGCAGTGAGCTGCTTGGCAGATGGCAGAGCCCGGAGAACCCCGGCGATGGCTGGACCCCGAAACTATGGCACGGACGGACCAACTTCATCAACATTCAGGGTCAAACCTCCGGACGTTTCGTTGAGAAAGGTGATTTCCTCAAGCTGCAAAACCTGGTTCTCGGTTACACCCTGCCCCAGGAAATGCTTGGCCGCATCGGCATTGACCGCCTCAGGGTATTTGTATCCGGTTCGGATCTGCTTATGTTCACCGACTATACAGGGATTGACCCCGAGATGGAAAGAGGCGCCGGTATTGACTTCAACGGCACCCCGAGACAACGGACCATCACCTTTGGCCTCAACCTGAGTTTATAACCTTAAAATCAAAGTCACATGAAGAAACTACATATAGCTTACAAAAAAATCGGGAAGCTTGCCTTGCTGCCGGTTTTTGCCATGGGGTTGATTTTCTCATCCTGCGAGGATGAAATCATCGACCTTCAACCCTTCAACCAGATCTCTGAGACGGTGGCCTTTTCGACTCCAGAGAAGGTGGCCCTCTCCGTCATCGGGATGTACCAGGCCGCACAGATCGGCGAATTCGGAGGTCGGGGGTATCCGTTCGGGGCCGCTTTTGTTCAACAGGGCGACTGCCGTGGGGAGGATGTCGTAAACATTTACGCTTTTTACGCCTTTACCTATCAGGGAACCTATACCCCAAGCACTGCGAACAACAGGTTCTTCTGGGCCGACACCTATCGCCTGATCAACCGCATCAACATCGTTGCCGAGGGAGTTATCCAGGCTGCAACAGATGGTGTGATTTCACAGGAACTGGCCAATGAGTACAAAGGGGAAGCCCTGCTTATGCGCGCAGCAGCCTACCATCAGCTGGTATTCATGTTTGCCAGGCCTTACAAGCATACCGGTGATGCTTCCCATATGGGTGTTCCTTACCACAAACTGCCATTCACCACCCAGGAAAATATTGACGAAGGTTTTGCCACCGGACGTCATTCCGTTGCCCAGGTGTATCAATGGATTCTGGAAGACCTTGATTTCGCTGAGCAACACCTGCCCCTGAAATCGCAGCGCTCAGGCAACACCCAGGTATCGAGAGCTACCAAAGGGGCCGCCGCCGCTTATAAGGTCCGCATCAATCTCCATATGTGGAACATGCAGGGCGTGATCACCGAGGGGATGAAGTTCTTCGACGGTGGCGTTTATGCCGGGCACTACGTACTCAACGAAAACCCGTGGGATGTTTTCTACAACAACTACGGCAGTGGCGAGTACATGTTCGGTATGGAAAGCTCAGCCACCAATTATCCGAGTGTGAACGGCGCCCTTCCCCAGATGTTCCTCCGCCGCCTGCTGGTTTGTATCAGCCCGATCCTGTGGAGAAACGAATTCTGGCTGCCTGATGATAAGCGCAGGGATCAGGAGCACATGGTCAACAATGTCAGTGGTGTGATGTTTACCTGGAAATACAAGGATGACGTCAACAACGATGACATCTCTCCCATGATGCGCTTTGCCGAGGTGCCGCTGAATCTGGCCGAGGCTTATGCCCGGGAAGGCAATATGGAGCAAGCCCTCAGGTTCGTGAACATGGTCCGCGACCGTGCGCTTGCAGATCCGGCAACCCAAAGCTATACCGCGGCCGATTTTGCCAATACCGTGGAATTGCTTGAAGCCATCCTGAATGAAAGAAGGATTGAGCTGGTCTTCGAAGGCCACCGTTTTTCTGAAATCCACAGGCTGCAGCATTGCCCGCACTTCCCGATGGACGGAGTGCCTTCCAAGTATGATAATACCATGCCCCAGGCTGCACACTTTGAGTTGAATGGTCCGTATGATGGTCCGAGGGGCATTTCAGCCATTCCTTACTCAGATCATAGGTTCGTATGGCCGATCCCGCAAGTGGAACTGGACGCCAACCCGACCCTGGCCGGACAACAGAACCCTGGCTGGTAATCTCCCTGGAATCGGAAGATTCAATCAAAAAGCCGCCCCGGATCATGGGGCGGCTTTTTTTAAAAGAATGCCATGAAACTCCCTTGGTTAATCCGGAATTTTTGTTGGTATAATTTTTGTTATGTTTTTAATTTTGTCTTTTCCTGCCTGAGTTCCAACGATCAATTGTTCCTTTCCTTGTTATGAACCAAATCCCACCCGGATGAAACCCAAAACAGCTGTTTTCCCCGCCATGTTACTTGTCTTTTTGTCCTTGATGTTCAAACTGACCCTTTCAGCACAAACGGACGTTTCGCCGGATGGTCTGAGTGGGCTGGACCACAAACTAAGCGAATACACAGGCATCACAGCCCCGCAAAAGCTTTTTCTCCACACCGATAAAACGAATTATATGGCGGGTGAAACCATTTGGTTCAAGGCTTACCTGGTGAACGGAGTCACCCACCAGCCCGATCCGTCGGAGGCAAACCTGCATGTTGAAATACGGGATACGGAAGGGAATCTGGTGCATCATATGGTGCTCAAGCCAAGGAACGGCTCTGCCGCTGGTGACATTGAGCTGAAGGCATCATGGGCTGACGGGAACTACCAGATCCGCGCCTATACGGACTGGATGCTGAATGCCGGGGAAGATTTTCTGTTTCATCAGTCCTTTTACCTGGAAAATCCTGCTCATGCCAACCGCATTGACAACAATGCAAGGCGTTTCAACAGGAATTTCAACCGCGAACTGGAACAAATGGAGCAGACGCATTCCGTGCATTTTTTTCCGGAAGGGGGACATTTGGTTAACGATGTGTTGTCCCGGGTCGCGGTAAAAGTAACCGATGCCACCGGAAAGGGGATTGAGGCCTCAGGCAGGATCCTGGATTCCAGGGGAAATGAGGCGGGTGGTTTTTCTACAAATGCGGTGGGGCTTGGTGTGTTCTTTTTGACCCCATCCGCTGAAACTGGCTACCGGGCTGAGGTGCAGATTCCTGGCAATCGCCCGTTTATTGCTGATTTGCCCGGTGTGGCACCACATGGGTTTGTTTTAGGGGTGGATATGCCGGACCGGGAAATGTTGGAAGTGACCGTGCATTATTCTTCAGCCTCCGCTGAACCCGGACACTGTGCCATTCTGGCCCATACCCGCGGACAAGCCAAATTTTTCCTTCCCGACTTCGTGGTTCAGGATTCCGAAACCATTCGCATTCCCCTTTCCGACTTTCCGACAGGCATCACACATTTTACTTTGTTTTCAACCGGGGGACAGCCGCTTGCTGAACGACTGGTTTTTGTCAATCACGACGACCAGGCTTATTTTGACATCAGGGCCTTGTCCCTGCGTTCGGGCGAAGACAATGCATTGCACGTTGATGTGCTGGCCAGCGACCGGCAGGGCATTCCGATGGAGGGCGATTTTTCGGCATCCGTCCAGTTTGGGAACATCGGCGAAAGGTCTCACCGGGAGAATATTTTCAGTTATTTGTTTATGAGCTCAGATCTGGGGGGCCTGGTTCAGGATCCGTCTTTGTATTTTGATTATGAGCAGGAAAATATTGAAAAGGCTGTGGATTTGCTGATGCTTACCCATGGCTGGCGACGGTTTCGATGGACGGATGTCCTGTCTTCCACCAGCCCGGTGCTTGCCCACGCTCCCACATTCGGAACCACGGTAAGCGGGATGCTGACAGGCCCTGACAATCTGGTGCGGAATGCAGGGGTTAGCCTGCGCAAGGCAGATGAGAAGTTACAGGTTTTCACCACCCAAACAAATGAGAGGGGCTTTTTCTTATTTGAAAACCTGCCCTTTACAGACAGCGTGCTTGTTGAGATTCTCGCTCCCATCGGTGCCCAGGGGGTGGAGCCCGGCATTGAGATCCTG
>CAZOGT010000012.1:0-18940 GCA_964579015.1 uncultured Acidobacteriota bacterium
TCGGCCTTTGAAATTTTCTTGAGTCAAAATAGTACCACTTTTTGACCTTCCGGCCATTTAGGCAGCAGCAGGGCCTGATGCCGGTATAAACCAGGTACCGGGATATTTTCCCGGCTGGTTATTTTCACCGCGCGCCCGTCCCGAAAAACCAAAAGAAAAGACCGGAACTGAACGGTTCCGGCCTTGGTTGCTATCCCCTGAAATGTAAGGTTGTTTGCCCGTATTTCCAAAAGTCTTATGACAGATGACAGACCAGGAAAGTGTTGCAATTGAATTAATTGATAAAAATGGGCCCGTCGGGTCCGAGCGGAATGCCCAATAACATCCAGATAATCAATGCCCCGATCCAAACAATGGAAAGTATAACGGTGTATGGCACCATGGTGGATATGATGGTTCCGATGCCGTATTTTTCATCGTATTTCTGGGCAAAGGTTACGATCAGCGCAAAATAGCTCATCATGGGCGTGATGAGGTTGGTCACCGAATCCCCGATACGGAATGCAGCCTGTGTCAGGCCCGGGTGGTAAGGCGGATCGATGAGCATGAGCATGGGTATGAAAACAGGTGCCATGATGGCCCATTTGGCGCTGGCACTACCCATAAACATATTGATGAAGGCGGACAAAAACACGAAGGCAACAATCAGCGTGATCCCTGTCAATCCGATGCTTTGCAGTCCCTCAGCACCCTTTATGGCAACAATGATTCCCAGGTTGCTGTAATTAAAAAAGTAAACAAATTGGGCGGCGAAGAATACCAGCACGATGTATCCGCCCATTCCGGCCATCGACTGGGTGATATGCCGGGCCACATCCTTGTCACTCTTCACGGTCCCGACCACGATCCCATATATGAGTCCGGGAATAAAGAAGAACAGCAGAATCCCGATGATGATCCCCTGGAAAAATGGTGAATGCAGAACGGAACCCGTTTCCGGGTCACGGAAGATCCCGTTTGGGGGAATGACTGTGATGGCAAGCAATATCAATGTGGCAAGAAGACCATAACCCGCCCAGCGAAGCCCTTTCTTTTCCAGGGGGGACAACTGGGCAATGGGTACCTTCTCTGCAGTGCCACCATATTTGCCCAGGCGGGGCTCAACGATCTTCTCCGTTACCCAGGTACCGACAATCACGACCAGGAAGCCCGACATAAACATAAAATAATAGTTGACGGCCGGGTTGACGGTCATCTCCGGCATGATCATCTGGGCGGCCGATTCGCTGATGCCTGCCAGAATGGGGTCTATGGATCCGATAAAAAAGTTCGCTCCGAATCCGCCGCTGACCCCGCAGAAAGCGGCCGCCAATCCGGCCATGGGGTGTCTTCCCAGGGCATGGAAAATCATCCCCCCCAAAGGGATGAGAACCACGTAGCCGGCTTCTGAGGCCAGGTGGGAAACCAGTCCCGCCGTCACAATGGCTCCGGTAATCAGCCTGGGTGGTGAACTGAGAACCAGGGAACGGATCATCACGGTAAACAGACCCGAGCCCTCGGCGACCCCGATCCCCACCATCACGACAAGAACATACCCCAGGGGAGGGAACCTCAGAAAGTTATTGATGATGTTGGTATAAATCCAGCGGAACCCGTCGGCACTGATCAGGCTGTTCACCGTTATCAGGCTACCATCAACCGGATGGATGGCCTGGGTGGACAACTGTGCGGTGATCCAGGAAAGGATCATCACAGTCACTGCCAGAAGGGCAAACAGGGTAGCAGGATGGGGAAGCCGGTTTCCCACAATTTCGATATAGTCGAGCGATTTGGAGAAAACCTTGCTCGAAAGGCGTTTAACGGCAATCCAGAAGTTTTGCATGAAGGTTTGGTTTGTCCCCCCGGCCATTTTCCGTGGGGTTCTGGTTTATGGATTTTGTCTGCAGCCGGTCTGAGACGGTCTGTGTTGGTTATAAGGGCGTTTATTCATAAACCCCATAGTCCGGATACATGGCCGGCATTTCATCTCCTGGTAAATCCAACCTCAGGTAGTGGTCGAACCATTCCATGGTGCGCACCAGGTAGTCCAGGCGATGGACGTTCTTGCGGTTGCCGTGTCCTTCGCCCCCGTACCAGATTAGCCTTACCGGGGCTTTGCCGTGCAGTTTGAGTTCCCGGTAGAGTTCCAGGCTTTGAAGGGGGGGCACCCTGGGGTCTTCGGTTCCGTGCAGGATCAGAGTGGGTGTCACGCTGTGCTCGGCATATTTAACCGGACTGCGGCTGTATACGTCTTCCTGGTTGTCTTTGGTCCAGTAACCCCAGTGAACCAGGTAGTCCTCCCACGGGATATCGGTGGTATTTCGCTTGGATATCTGGTTGGAGATGCCGACAAACACCACGGCGGCTGCAAAGCAGTCGGAGTATCTGGTGGCGGACCAGGCCGAGAAGTAGCCCCCGTAGGAGCCCCCGCCCATCCCCACACGCTCATTATCTACATAGCCGGTATCAATGAGGTGCTTGATGCCGTCCAGCACATCTTCATATTCCACGCCAACCAGGTCGCCATAGCCGGCCATGGTAAAATCCACCCCTCTGCCTGAGCTGGCCCGGTAATTGGGCATAAAGACGAAATAGCCACGTGCCGCAGCCACCTGTCCCCAGGTGTTGTAGCCCGTATTCCATCCGTTTTTCACCGCTGCCTCCGGTCCGCCGTGAATATACACGATCATTGGATATCTCTGTCCCTCATTATAGTCTAATGGATAAATGAGCACGCCCTCAATGTCCATCCCGTCGCGTGCGTCATAAACGAGTTTGCGCTGCTCAGACAGGCGGATGTTTTCCAGCCAGGGGTTGTGGTCGGTATGCTTTGTCAGTTCGGTTGTTTCCAAATCGAAGCTAAACAGTTCTCCCGGGTGCTGTGCGGTATGACCAGAGAAGGCCACCAGGTCATTGGTCAGTGAAAACCCACTGAAAAAAACCTGCTCCGGACCGATCAGGATGCGACGTTCCGGGAAAGACACTCCGTCTGGATCGGTTCCTGGAACGATCGATTGCTCGCTCAGAACAATGTCTACCCCTTCTTCAGCGGCGTATAATATGGTGTTGTTGTCTTTCCAGGCAAAATCAATGACCGAAAGTTCCATGCCTTCGACCAGGTTTGGCAGCGCTTCAAAAGCTTTGCTGGTAGGGACGTCCATCACGTAAAGGCTTCCAACGACCGAATCTTCCACCTTGCTGGCCGAGCGAAAAGCCAGCAGGGCGCCATCCGGACTCCAGGCCATATTGCCCAGTTTTCCCGGGTTCTCCATGATGAGTGTTGTTTCGCCGGTTTCCATGTTGACGGCGTGAATCCGTTTGAACATATAACTGTCATCGACCAGATTCCGGGGGGCGATGGCGGCGGCTGCCAATTTTTTGTCCGGACTCAGTACGAAATCAAACACCGTCACGCCTTGTGTCAATTGCGTGGTTTCATGGGTGGTGATGTCGTAGCGGTAGAGATTCAGGTGGCGGAACTCTTCCTCGAAGACCTCAATCTCGAATCCCTTGTTGCGTAGTTTTACCTGGTCCTGATCTTCCGGCTCCGCTGCAACTATGGCCAGGGTGTTCTCATCAATAAAGGCATAGCTGTTTATTCCCGTTTCGTGCCGGGTCAGTGCAAAGGCCTCACCACCGCGAAGCCGCATGGCATACACCTGGGTGCCGGATTGCTGTGGCAGGCTGGCCCTGAAAGTAACCGCATTTCCCGAGGGGGTCCATCCGATCCCGGAAATGGAACGCTTGCCCGTCATAAACGGAAGGGACTCTCCGGTCTGTACATTATATACGAAAAGCTCCCTGTAGTCGCTTCCGGCAGGGTGGGAGAAGGGCCGGGGCACGTTCAGCGTAAATGCGATGAAATTCTTGTCGGGGGAGACCGCGACTTCCGCCACCGACCTCAGGTCAAACAAATTCCGGGGGGAAAGTACATCATCAGCTGCTTTTGCTCCCGGAAGGACCAGGAGCAGCAGGGCAATAAACAAGGCTGGTTTTCGCATGCTTGCAGGTTTTTTGGGTTTGTCGGATGAATTCGCCCACAAAAATGCAGAAAAAAATTTATATCGCAAAAGAATATAAATCATGAGCCCGGAAGGATGAGGCCCGAAAATGGGAAGGTGGTACCACGGGGGGGATAGATACAGCGAAAAGCTTGGATCAGGAAGTGGCCGGAATGGCTTCTGTCCACACAAAACTTCCGTGAAATGCTTTTTTCACGTCCGTTTCGGGCAGCCTGCGAAACAGTCCGAACACCCCCGAGCCACTCCCACTCATAGAGGCATAAACAGCGCCCAATTCGTAGAGCCGCTCTTTGATGGTTTTTATTTCCGGATGCCTGGCAAAAATACCTGGTTCAAAGTCATTGAGGAGCTGTGTTTTCCATGTTTCGGGATCGCAGGAAAGGATGTCAGGAATGTTTTTCCCGGTGGTTCTCGGCACCACCCCTGCGTAAGCTTCGGCGGTGGGAATGTGAATGGAAGGGACCACGATGGCCAGGTGCAGTCCGGCGGCAACATCCCGGTCGATGGCCTGCAGCTTGTCACCCCTTCCGGTGGCCAGGGCCGGCCGGTTATAGATAAAAAACGGGCAATCGCTTCCCAGGCTGGATGCCGTGTTTGCCAGCTCTTTTTCTTTGACTCCGTATTCAAACCAATCGTTCAGAAGCCTCAGCATGAATGATGCATCGGCACTGCCACCTCCAAGTCCGGCACCCACGGGGATGTGTTTGTGAAGGTGTACCTCAAGCGGGGGAAATGCCGGATGGCCATGTTTTTTCCTGAACGCTTCCAATGCTTGTTGGCATAGGTTTGGCTTCCCGTTGTCCGGCATGTGTATTCCACTGTATGAATACAGGTCGTGCTGGCCGCCAGATTGAACCACCTCCAGGGCATCAGACAGTCCGACGGGCAGCAGCACGGTTTCAACCGAATGGAAGCCGTCGGGACGTTGGCCTGTAATGTGCAGGCCCAGGTTGATCTTGGCATTGGGGAAAACGATCATGGCTTAAAAATCATCCCATTCAATGATGAGCTTTCCTTTCTCCTGCTTTTTCAGGCGTTGCATTTCTTTTTGCCGCTCGGTGAGCGGAACGGTAAGGGTGTCCTTGGCAGACAAAAAATTGAATTCACGCCGGAACACATTCCTCAGGTTGCGGACTTCCTGGCGCAAATCCTCACTGATCTTGTCCCTGACCCCCCTGGTGTCGTACTGGAAGACCGGGCTGTTCAGATTTCCCGTTACCCGTAAGAAGAGGGTGGTCCGGCCAAGTCCGTCGTCAATGATATCCCCGTATTGTTCCTGGGGGTTGCGTCGTGCCCGGTTTTTACCCGAAAGCAACTCGGAGAGCAGGATCTGCATCCGGTAATCAATTTCGTTCTCGAAGCTGTGTTCCCCCGAAAGTTGCAGGTTCAGGGCACTGGACCGGATCTCCATGTCGGGAATCAGGATCCGGCGGTTTCGTATGCGGATCTGGTTTTCCAAAGTCGAAAAGGTCACCCGGCTCAAATCATCAACCCTGAGAAAACGGGAAAGGGCGATCATGGGCTCGAAATCGACCAGCACCCCGTCTTCCACCCTGATACTGGCCTGGGTTTCCAGGCTGTTCCAGTCCACTTCAAGGGCGGGCGACCATTGGGAGGTGAACTGAATGTCTGCAGTCATGATCCCGAAGATGTTTTCCGCAAGGATCCCGGTCTGACTGAAATTCCCCATCTGGTAAAACAGCTGATGGACATCCACACCTCCCAGGTGGGCATCACAGCCGATCAGCAGCCGGTCTGTCCTGGTGCCGTCAATGAACCCGGCTGCCTGCACTTGCCCGTTCATGGATTGAAACTTCAGGTTCTCCGCATAAAAGCGCTTGTTTTGCAGGCTGGCTGTTCCCGAAATATTGCTGGCCCCAAACTTGCGGAACTTCAGCGACCCGACCTCTGCGTCCAGATGGAACCCCAGGCGGTCGCTGAATCTGAGGCGGTAGGTGGTATCCGCGCCCGACACTTCGTCCTGCAGCAGTTCATCGAAGTCGATATGCCTGGCACGCAAACTGGCCACCATATGTAGTTTCTCCCCCTCAAGGAAGATGTAGGGCAATACATTGCGGAAGTAGCCGCTGATCTCAAAGTCGCTGGCACTGACCCGGCCATTGAAGGTTTCAATGATCAGGTCATTGTTCCGGAATTTCAGGGAACCGTTGAAGTCGTGGTAAACAAGCTTGTCGTTTTTAAGCGCGAATGCCAGCGCCCTGGCCGAGATATTGCCTGAAGCCCTGGCTTTGACGAGATCCTGGCCTGTAAAGCTATTGCGGGCACTCATCCCCCCCTGAAAACTGATATCCATTGTAACCCTGCCCGAGGCCCGTTCAACCGTATCCAGTTTCAGCAATCGCGCCATGTCGAGGGCATCCACATCTGCCATCAGCTGCAGGTCCAGGTAGGGTTTCTTCAGGTTGTTGATTTTTACCCCGCCCCTGATGAGTCCGTCGCTCACGGCTGTCTGGAAGTTCCGGATGTCCAGGTTGGCTGTTTCCATCCGGTGTCCCGGGCCGTTATCGAACTGCCCGATAAAACCCAGTCCCCTGAGACGCAATCCCGACGGGACATGGTGTAGTTCGGCCCGGCCCACTTCAAAACTGGCAGAAAGGTATGGATTTTCTTCGGCTGACAACTTTCCTTTGATCGTTGCTGAGAACCCCAATTCTCCCTTGGCCTGGTATCCTTCGGCATATTTCTTCCAAACGGCCGGGAGGTCCCTGAGCAGCTCCTGTAAGGACAGGCGTGTTCCGGTAATTTGGGTGTCGAATTCCACCCCCTCCTCTGAGTGAATGATACTTCCGGTGAATCCGAAGCCCTGCTTGCTGATGGTGATATTGCCTTTTTGAAAGCGGAAGGCCCTCTGCCCTTCAACCTCCATGGCCAGGTCAAGGCCCACCGGTTTGTCTTTAAGAAAGAGGATGCTGTCGATGGTCAGTTCCCTGGCCAGCATCTCGCCGTTTGCCGTGAGCGTGTAAATACTCCTGCTGAACAGACCGCTCAGGCTCGCTTTGCTGATGTCAAGGGCTAGCAGGTGGTTGTTCCTTTGATCCTTGAATTGCAGCACCAGGTTATTTAAGACGATGCGCTTTAAATCCAGGCGAAAGTTTTCCCCGGCTTCCCGCTGGCTGCCCTGGCCATCCCATAAATCAAAATTGGATTTCCCTTCCTGGTCAAGGCCCGGTCTGGCGAAACCACGGTTGATGGTGATTTGCCTGACGGTGTAGTCCTTGCGAAGGATGTCAATGAGTTTGAACTGCACCTGCAGGCGTTCCGATTGCAGGAGGGTGTCGCGTGGATTTTCATTGGGACTTCCCATTACTGTGATGTCATGGAAAGTGAGCGATGCCAGGGGGAAGCTGCGGAACAGATCCAGGCGGATCTCCCCGACCAGGATCTCGGTCCGGAGTTGCTCGTTGATGGTTTCAACAAACAAGGATTTGATCCTGTCCCGGTAGACAAACCCAAGAACAAGCAGCAGCAACAGCAACGAAAAAACAAATACCAGTCCTGAAATTGCTGACAACTTCAGGAACTCAATGGCCTGCTGTTTTCTGATGGATGTGGAATGCCCCATACCCCTTAAACGAAAAAAAGCTTACTGCATTTTAAGGAAGCTGATTTCTTTTTCTGTCAGAAACCGCCATTTTCCCCTCGGCAGGTCTTTTTTTGTGAGTCCGGCAAAAGAAACCCTGTCGAGTTTCTCCACCTGGTATCCGAGCTGTTCGAAAATGCGCCGTACCACCCTGTTCTGGCCTGAATGCAGCTCAATACCCACTTCGTTTTGCCCGGCGGCACCTGCATAGGCGACCTGATCGGGGACCACCTCGGTGTCATCGATCATGATCCCGGAAGCAATTTGCTCCAGGTCGGCCTTGGTCACTTTTTTGTCAAGCTGAACATGGTAAAGTTTCTTTACCCCATGACCCGGGTGGGTAAGGCGTTTTGTCATCTCTCCGTCGTTGGTCAGCAGGAGCAGGCCTGTGGTGTTGCGGTCCAGCCTGCCCACAGGGTAAATCCGCTCCTGACCTGCATTTTTAATCAGGTCCAGAACCGTTTTACGCTCCTGCGGATCATCGGATGTGGTGATATAGTCCTTCGGTTTGTTGAGAAGGACATATACTTTTTGTTCGTTTACCAGTTTTTGCTTGTCGTACATTACGGTATCGCCCGGTTGCACTTTGGTACCAAGCTCTGTAATGATTTTTCCGTTTATGCTGATGGCCCCAGTGCTGATCAGCACATCCGCTTCCCGCCGTGAGCAGACCCCTGCATTGGCAATGAAGCGGTTCAGTCGGATGCTGCCGGTATATTCTTTGGGTTCAGATTTCTTTTTGCCCCGGGGAGCGCCCCTGGTATCGCGCTTGTCGCGGCTGGGTCGGGTTGAGGGACGGCCTGCTGTGTAAGGACGGTCTGTCGCAGGACGGTCCCTGTATGAACGGTCTTCGCCGGGTTTTTCATCGCTGCTGCGCCGGGTGGCCGGTCGTCCGCTATACGGGCGGTCTGCCGCCGGGCGACCCTTGTAGGGGCGGTCTTCGCCGGGTCTGTCGTCACTGCTGCGCCGGGTCGATGGACGGCCTGCCGCCGGGCGGCCTGTTGTCGGACGGCCCCTGTAAGGACGGTCTTCGCTGCTGGGTCTTTCGTCATTGCTTCGTCCTGCCGCCGGACGCCCCCTGTAGGGACGGTCTCCGCTGGGCCTTTCGTCATTGCTTCGTCCTGCCGCCGGACGGCCCCTGGATGGACGGTCTTCCTCGCTGCGTCCTTGCGTGGGACGGCCCTTGTAGGGACGGTCTCCTCCGCGGTTTTTTGCCGGCTTGCCTTTACTCGCGCCGCCTCCGTCTTTTTTGGACCGGCTTCCCGTGGGGCGTCCGCCTCCGGTTCTGCCGGATGCACCTGAAGGTTTTCGTTTGTCTGTCATTCTGTATGGGATGTTTTGCTCATTAAAAGAGGGTCAGCGTGGGATCTTCCCACGGACGGATCAATCCGGCGTGATTGACCGAAGCCTTGTTCACGCCTGGAGAAACCTTATAAGCCTGCATGCCCGCTGCAGGAAAAGGCTCAAAAAAGGAAGCCATGGCCGCTTCGGGCAATGATTCGGAAATCCATTCCGCTTCCCTTCCTTCCCGGATGATGACAGGCATTCTGTTGTGAACCCCGGCCACCAATTCATTGGCCGCGGTGGTCAGTATGGCAAAGGCTTCCACCTGTTCACCGGCAGGATTCGTGAAACGTCCCACCAATCCCGCGAAAGCAAATACCGATTCGCTTTTTAATAAAAATCGGAAGGGCTGCTTTCTCCTGCCCAGCTTCATCCATTCATAAAAACCGTCTGCAGGAACCAGGCAGCGACCCTCCCTGACCAGGTCGCCGAATAATTTCTTTTTGGTCAGTGTTTCGGACCGCGCATTGATGATCTGCTGCCCGCCGCTTTTTTGCCAGGCCGCGGTCATTCCCCAGTGCATCAAGGCGATTTGCCCCGGTTCCTTTTGGGTAATCACCGGCAGGGATTGGCCCGGGGCTGCGTTGAAAAGAGGGATTCCGGAGTTTTCGGGCAGAATCACCCCGAAATGGTCTGCAACCTCTTTTGGAGTCTTTGATAATGTGAATCGCCCGCACATGGGAAAATGATATGATATAAAAAAAGGCGCAACAGGCGCCTTGGAACAATTTCTGGTGAAAAAAAATTATTCCGTTGAACTGCCTAGTTTTTCAAATGCGCCATTGACTTTCTCCAGTAATTCATCATACAATGAGCGGTAATAAGCCTTCAATTTGCCATCTTTCACCTCGGGGTGGTTGGCTTTGTGAATCAATTGGTCGCGGTATTCGATCATTTCAGTGATCATGCCATCCAGCTCTTCCTGCTTTTCCTTGCCCTGGGTGTATTGATGCAAAAGGCAGGTTCCGATTACCTCGTCGATCAGGTAGTTGATGTCTTTTTTTAATTCTTTTTTGCTTGCCATATTCGTCTGTTATTTCGTATGCAAATTTACAACAAGTTTTTTAATAATAATCGACAAGTTCAATGTCAAACACCAAAATGGAGTTGGCAGGAATTCCCATCTGGGGATATTGGCCATAACCAAGGCCCGATGGGATAATCAGGATGCCCTTCCCGCCCTTTTTAAACAGGGGGATTCCGATCTGCCAACCCTGGATGGTGGAATAAAGGTTCATGGAAGCCCCGTAATTGCTGTCGAAGACATCTCCGTCCAACAATTTTCCGGTATAATTGATTTTCACCCTGGAGTTTGCCGTGGGATGCCCACCTGCCCCTTCGATTTCAATCACATAAAAAATACCAGACTCATGTTCCTGGGCATCCAGTCCTTCTTCTGCGATATACTCCAGTATTTTTTCCCTGTCCTTTTCCGCGATCTTTTCGGGATCATCTTTTCCGCAGCCCGAAAAAATCAGAAGGGAAGAGAAGAAAAGGATGCCGGCTATAGTATGTTTCTGCATGTAACCTTGCACTTTAAATTGATTGGGTGCAAAGATACAAAAAAAGCCTTAGCCTTAATCCACATTGTCGTGCAAAAATGAATTGTTGGATTTGATCTGGGCTTTTCTTTCGTCATCCTCATTCAGGGTGAACCTGGATATCTGTGATTCGTTGCTGGCAGGTACCTTGCTCAGTGCGATATTTCGTCTGACAAAAGCTGGCTGCTTTTCCAAATCCTGCAGTCCCTCGGGCGTTTTCAGCTTAACGCTGAGCTCACGAAGCCGTTGTTCGCGATCCTGTATTTTTCGCTGAAGCTCTTCTTCGGAAACCGGATTTGAAACGGGCCCGAAGCCGCTGCCGGAATCGCCTGCCTCCCCCTTTTCTGTATCCCCTTTGCTGTCTGAGGTATTGTTCCCGGGGAATTCAAAAGTAAACGGATTGCTCTTTTTCTGGTCCGTGTTGTTTTCCCTTGTCTGTCGCACCTCTTCCCTTACAACGCGCCTCATTCCATCCACTTCTTCACGTACTTCCTCCTGGCGGTTTGCCGTTTGCTTCCGGGAATGGTCATTCAGGACATGGGTCTTTTTGATCACTTCCATTTTGTCAATGTCCATGCCGATGCTGTTGCCATCTCCGAACCCGGTTGCCACAAGGGTGATATTTATATTGGTTCCCAGGGATTCATCCCTGCCGAGTCCCCAGATAATTTCTGCTGTTGAGCCTGCCTCAATCTGGATGTAATCCGTAATCTCCGTCACTTCATCCATCAGGATCTCCTCGGTCCCGCTGGTGAGGTTCAACAGTATGTTTTTCGCTCCCTTGATCTGGTTGTCATTCAGCAGGGGAGAGGCCAATGCCATTTCCACCGCTTTGGTGGCCCGGTGTTCCCCTTCGGCACTCCCGCTGCCCATAATGGCAACCCCTGAATCGGACATCACCGTTCTGACGTCGGCCAAGTCGACGTTGATGTTTCCGGTCAGTGTAATGATCTCTGCAATGCCTTTGGCTGCAGTCGTGAGCACATTGTCTGCCTGGCCAAAGGCTTCGCTGACCGAGAGGTTGCCGTATAATTCACGAAGCCTGTCATTGCAGATCAAAAGCAGGGTATCGACGTGTTCTTTAAGGTTCCGGATTCCCTCCTCGGCTTGTTGCCGTCTTTTGCGGCCTTCAAAGGCGAATGGGATGGTAACGATGGCCACGGTAAGGATGCCCAGCTCTCTGGATGCCTTGGCTATTACGGGTGCGGCGCCCGTTCCTGTGCCTCCGCCCATTCCGGCGGTGATGAACAACATCTTGGTGTGCTTTTCCAGGAGTTCCTTGATTTGGTCAATGTCTTCGATGGCCGCATTTTTCCCTACCTCGGGAATGCTTCCGGCTCCCCTGCCTTCGGTAAGGCTGGCACCAAGCTGAAGTTTGTTTGGTACGGGACTCATCTCCAGGGCCTGACTGTCTGTGTTGCAAACAATAAAGTCGACCCCTTCAATGCCCTGCTTGAACATATGGTTTACCGCATTGCTTCCGCCGCCTCCGACGCCTAATACTTTGATGATGGAGGACTGGTTCTTGGGAAGATCGAATTTAATCATATCAGTTGTCATAGGTTTCGGGTTGTGAAGGTACTTAATTGTCTGTTTTTTTATTTTTTTCGGGCTTACTTATTTTTCAACAACGATTTGTTAATAAAATCTTAGCTATTGCCGTCCTTTTCGAAAAATTCTATTCCCTTGTGGAGAATTTTGTCCAAAAAGCTTGATTTGGACCTGGGTGCTTCCGCCACGCCTTTATTTTTGTGCTTTCTGATGTGTTCACTGCGCTGAAAGCCTTTGATTACCAGTCCGATGCCCGTTGCATGCATGGGACTACCCACCTCGCCCGAGGGAGACTTGGCCAGGTGTTCGTTGGGGTATCCGATGCGGGTGTCCATTCCTGTGATAAAGGAGGTTAGCTGGGCTGCATGTTTAAGCTGGCTTCCGCCTCCTGTCAGCACGATGCCGGCGATCAGCTTCTTTTCGAAACCGGAGGTTTTGATCTCATAATAGACATGCTCGATGATCTCCTCCATGCGGGCCTGTATGATGTGTGCCAGGTTTTTCAGGCTGATCTCCTTGGGATCGCGTCCCTTCAGACCGGGAATGGACACAATTTCCTCGTCGCGGTTTTCGCTGGCGAGGGCCGAGCCAAATGCCTTTTTCAGGGCCTCGGCCTGGTTCCGGATAATGGAGCAGCCCTCCTTGATGTCGTCTGTGATCACGTTGCCCCCCAGGGGGATGACCGCCGTATGCCTGATGATGTCGTCCTGGAATATGGCCAGGTCAGTGGTTCCTCCGCCGATATCGACCAGGACCACTCCGGCCTCTTTCTCTTCTGAGCTCAGGACGGACTCTGCCGATGCCAGGGGCTCCAATATCATATCAATGAGCTCCAGGCCGGCTTTGGTCACGCATTTTTCGATGTTTTTTGCGGCAGCTACCTTTCCGGTAATGATGTGGAAGTTGGCTTCCAGACAATTGCCTGACATTCCTATGGGCTGACGGATCCCTTGCTGACCGTCAATGATGTATTCCTGCGGAATCACATGGATGATCTCTTCTCCGGGGGGGAGGGCCAGCTTGTACATGTTTTCCACCAGGTTCTGGATGTCGCTTTCGGAGATTTCCTCGTCCAGGCTGTTTCGCATGATGTTGCCCCGGTGCTGGAGGCTGCGGATGTGCTGACCGGCAATGCCGACATTCACGACCTTGATCTCCACTCCGGAACTCTGGCTCGCTTCATCCACGGCCTTCTGAATGGAATCGACCGTGTGCTGGATGTTTTCGACCACCCCGCGATTCACACCCAGGGAATCTGCCTTTCCCAGGCCAAGGATTTCCACCTTGCCATATTCGTTCTTACTCCCCACAATGCAGGCAATTTTGGTTGAGCCAATATCCAATCCGACAATAATTTCCTTAGATTCCATAACATTCCTTTATTTTGAACACACTATCTGCTTGTTGAATTTAATGTTGATCCGGCTATAATAATTCCAGCCTACCTGGCCGATGCCATTGCGGTAAAAGAACATCAGCTTGTCAAGCTTTTCGTCCAGCTGATCCAGTGAACCGAGCTCTATGGTATGCGCCCCGTTTTTGGGCAGCAATTCGAATTCTCCTTTTCGGGTCACGTAGACCTGATCGATGAACGCCCTCCAGAAGGGATCCTGGTCAAGATGTTTCGCCAGAAGGTAAAGCCCCCTTAGTCTTTGCTCCCCATCCGACAAAGAAAGGGTATCTGCCGTTGGCCCCAGTTGGGTATTGGGTGAATAGCCTGCACCGATGTGTCCGGTGGCCACAACGACCCGGGGTGTATAAGAACGGTTGGCGGGAAGCAATTGTCCGCTATGGTCTATGTAAAAGCTTTGGTTGTTGCCGTTGATGATTCGTATCAATGGTTCCCGCTGGCTTACCCTGATATGCAGTCCGCCGTCGATGGTTCTGTAAACGGCTGCCCGTTCAATATATGGGTTGGTCAGGACAAGCTGCCTGATGCGCGGAAGCATGCCGCGTCCGATCACTTGTCCCTGCAGGCTGTCAAATTGTTGAACGACGGCATCCCTGATCTCCCCTGGCTTCACAAAGGCATGTCCGTCCTCCACCGCGACTTCAAACCGGGTGCACGGGGTTTTCCGGTTGTTTTCCATGGCCGAGCCCGCCAGCAAAAGGGCGCAGGCCGGAAGGACAATGCAGAGGGCGATATGTACTATTTTTCTGATCATTTGTTTTCCCGTCGGATAAGCATTTCAACAATGGGCCCGGCCAGGCGGTCGATGTCGCCTGCCCCCATGGTGATCAATATTTCAATGTCTCTTTTTTTCAATTCGTTGAGTAATTCGTTGCGTGGAACCAGTTTCTTGTTCCTTCCCGGTATTTTGTTCAGCAGCATCCCTGCACTTACCCCCTCTATGGGTGCTTCCCTGGCCGGATAAATATCGAGCAGCAGCACTTCGTCGAGCAATGCCAGGCTCTGCGCAAATTCCCCGGCCAGGTCGCGGGTCCTGGAGAAAAGATGGGGCTGGAATACCCCGGTGATTTTCCGGCCGGGATACAACTCCCTTGCCGTCTGAATGCAGGCATCCAGTTCTCCGGGATGATGGGCATAATCATCGATGTATACGGTGTGGCTGCTTTTGTGCCGGATGTCGAAGCGGCGTTTCACTCCTTCGCAGGTGGCCATGCCGCGACGGATGTCTTCTTCCTTTACTCCGATCATGTGGGCGATGGCCGCAGCCCCCAGTGCGTTTTCAATATTGTGCCTGCCCGGGGTTCCGAAAATGAGCCGGGTCATCCGGAGTGGTCCGCCGAAATCTGCCACAAAGCGGCCGTCAAGTACCTCAATGTTGGTGGCATGGTAATCCGCACCCTCGTCCAATCCGTAGGTAACGCATTGCCCCCGGAATCCCTGCGGGCAGTCCAGGCCTTTTTTTATCAACAGGGTACCGCCGGGTTTGATTTTTCCGGCGAACAGCATAAAGGCCTCGACGAGTTTCCCGGCCGTGCCGTAAATGTCCAGGTGGTCCGCATCCATGGAGGTGATGATGGCCAGTTCGGGTTCCAGGTGCAGGAATGAGCGGTCGAATTCGTCGGCTTCGGTCACCAGCCACCGTGGCTTTTTGTCGCCGATATAATTGGTGTTGTAGTTCACAGATATGCCTCCCAGAAGGGCTTCGGTGGGGATGTTGGCCGTTTTGAGAATATGGGTCAGCATGGTGCAGATGCTGGTCTTTCCATGGGTGCCTGCCACGGCGATGCAGGGTGTTTGTCTTGAGATGGCTCCCAGTATTTCGGCCCGTTTTACCAGGGGGGTTTTCCCTTTCCGGAGGTGTTGCAGCAGCGCGCTGGTGGAGGGAATGGCCGGCGTGTAAACGGCCAGCTGTATGTCTGAAGGCAGCTGCTGGGGGTCTTCGTCAAAATGGATTTTGATCCCCTCCTCCTGCAGTCCAACGGTAATCTCTGACGGGGTCTTGTCGTACCCGCTTACATGCACGCCCCGGTCATGGAAATACCGGGCCATCGCACTCATGCCAATGCCCCCGATTCCCAGGAAGTAGACGCTTTGTATTTGGGTTAGATCCATTTGTTGTGCCTGTATTTAATTGATCCTATTTTGCTGGTTTCTATTCGATTAAAGTAAGGGCCACTCCGGCGATCACATCTGCGGCGTCTCTGTAGGAAAGCCCGGCGAGGCGCTCGACCAGCCGGTGTTTTCTTTCTTCGTCCCTGATCAGATCCACCGCCGTCGGACCCAGTTGCTCCATGGCATCGCTGTCTTTGATCAGTATGGCGGCGTGTTGGTTCACCAATGCCATGGCGTTTTTTGTCTGGTGGTCCTCTGCCACGTTGGGCGAAGGAATCAGTATGGCCGGTTTCTGAACGGCGCAAATCTCCGAAACGGCAATGGCCCCGGCGCGGCTGACGACCAGATCGGCCGCTGCGTATGCGTAGTCCATGCGGTCAATGAATTCCCGAATGCACAACCCGGGTTTTTCTGTTTCGCTGGCTTTGTCCATGGCCTGAGGGTAGTAAATCCGGCCGGTTTGCCAGATCAGCTGTATGTCGCTGTCCAAAAAAAGATCGATGTTTTTCTCCACGCTTTCATTGATCGTTCTGGCTCCCAGGCTGCCTCCCGTGACCAGGAGCACCGGCTTGCCGGGGGTCAGTCCGAAGTACCCGAAGGCGGCCTCCCGTTTTCCTGCAAGGTCCACCACATCCGGTCTTACGGGGTTGCCGGTCAGGTAAAGCTTTGATTTTGGAAAGTAGCGGTCCATTTTTTCATAGGCCACGCAGATCTTATCGGCTTTTTTGGCCAGCATCCGGTTGGTCAGTCCGGGATAGGAATTCTGCTCCTGTATCAGGGTTGGAATCCCCTGCTTTGCCGCTGCCCTGAGAACCGGACCGCTGGCATAGCCGCCTACCCCGATCACCAGGTCGGGTTTGAATCGTTTGACAATATTTCTGGCGCGAACCATGCTGTCAATTAATTTAAACGGAACCATCAGGTTCTTCCAGGTGATGCGCCGCTGGATGCCCATGATATTGAGGCCGATAATATGGAATCCTGCTGCCGGTACTTTTTTCATTTCCAGCTTTCCCCTGGCACCCACAAAGAGCACCCTGGAATCGAAAAGCTTTTTTTTCAGGGCAAGCCCAATGGCAATGGCCGGAAAAACATGTCCCCCGGTACCTCCACCTGCAATGATGACCCTAACCGGCCGTTGTTGCTGCAATCGCTTGTCCATTTTCCAGTTCGTTTTCGTCTTCCTCAATTTTTCTGCTGACACTCAGGATGATTCCGATGGCAAGGCTGGTAAACCAAAGGGAGGTTCCCCCCATGCTTACCATCGGCAGGGGTTGTCCTGTGACGGGAAGCAGGTTTACGGCCACCGCCATATTGATCATGGCCTGAAAGACCAGGCTGAAGCTGAGTCCGGCCGCCAGCAAGGCACCAAATGTGCCCGGACTCTTGTGTGCAATGCGTATCCCCCTATACAACAGCATCATATAAAGCAAAACCACCAATACCCCGCCCATGAGGCCATACTCTTCAATAATAATCGCATAAATAAAATCTGAATAGGCGTGGGGCAGGAAGTTCCGCTGGGTGGAATTTCCGGGTAATTTTCCGAACACCCCCCCGGTGGCGATGGCGATTTTGGATTGATCGGTTTGGTAGGTGTCTCCCGATTCTTTATCCATGAAGCGTTCCATCCTGTTCTGCCAGGTGCCTACCCTCCCGGTATCCGGCATATTGACCACCACGACCACAAAGAGGGTGAGTCCGACCAGGGCGATGCCCGCCATGGCCATCAGGTATTTCATACTGACGCGTCCGACGAACATCAAAACCATGCAGGTTGTGAATAGCACCAGGGCCGTTGATAAATTGGCCGGCATGATGAGTCCGCAAACCAGGATCACCGGTATAATGGCCGGCAGGAAAGCCGAGTGCAGGTCTTTGATGGTCTCCTGTTTTTTGGTCAGCAGTCGCGCCAGGTACATGATGATGGCCAGCTTGGCGAAGTCCGAACTCTGGAAACTGATGTTGATAATGGGCAGGGTGAGCCAGCGGCTGGCCTCGTTGATCGTGGTACCCCTGATCAGTGTGACCAGGAGCAATGGCAGGGCGATAAACAGGGCCAGCTGTGAGATCCTGGAGTAATAGGTGTATTTGATCTTATGCGCCACGAACATGAGTCCGAGGCCGAATAAAATGATAATCAGATGCTTGAAAAGGTAGTACTCGGTATTCCCTGAGCGAAAGCGGTAGGCCAGGCTGCCCGTCGAGCTGTAAACCGCCAGCAGGGAAAATACCGACAGGATGATCACGATCATCCAGATGGGCCGGTCACCTTTTATTTTACTCAGGATTTGCTTCATTCATTTGTTGGTTTGGGCGCTTTGTTTTTTTTATGGGAGCCGGGCGGGATCCGGCTGTCTATAAATCGTACACTGCCTTCTTGAACTGCTCCCCCCTGTCCTCGAAGTTTTCAAACAAGTCGAAACTGGCGCAGGCAGGCGACAGCAGTACGACGTCGCCGGGACTCCCCAAAAGGAAGGCCGCATTGACGGCGTCTTTTGCACTCCGGGTCTCGGCCATGGGCACCCCGATGTCCTTGAAGGCTTTGATGATCCGCTGGTTGTTTTTCCCCAGGCAGACAATGGCTTTTACCTTTTCCCTGGCAAGTCCGTGAATCAGGCCATAGTCGTTGCCCTTGTCCTGGCCCCCTACGATCCAGACCACTGGCCTGTTCATGGTTTCCAATGCAAACCAGGCGGCATTGATATTGGTGGCTTTGCTGTCGTTGATGAATTCAATCCCTCTGATGAAGCCGATCGATTCCAGCCGGTGGTCCACATTCTGAAAGTCGCTGAGGCTTTCCTTGATGACCTCCTTCCGAAGATCCAGCAGGCGGGCTGCGATCCCGCTTGCCATGCTGTTGTAAATATTGTGTTTCCCTACAATGGAAAGCTCCCTGGTATCCATGTCAAACTCCTCAGTATTCGTTTTTATTTTCATGTAATTGTCGTTTTCCATCCATGCCCCTTCCGTTAATTTTTCTTTGATGGAGAAGGGCAGCAGCCGGGGCCCGGCCGGGGCTTCCTCCATGCATTCCCTGGTGGTCAGATCATCCATGCAATAAATGCATGCATCATCGGGTCCCTGGTTTTGTATGATGCGCATCTTTGAGCGTACATAGTTTTCAAATTTGTTCCCGTATCTGTCGAGGTGATCCGGGGTAATGTTCAGCAGCACCGAGATGTCGGCTTTGAATTTAAACATGCCGTCCAGCTGAAAACTGGATATTTCCAGCACATAGATGTCGTGATCTGCTGTGGCGACTTTCCATGCAAAACTATTGCCCACATTACCCGCCGTTGCGGCATTGAGCCCCGCTTTCCTCAGCATATGTCCCAACAGCAGGGTCGTCGTTGTTTTTCCGTTACTGCCCGTAATG
>CAZOGT010000012.1:18950-20823 GCA_964579015.1 uncultured Acidobacteriota bacterium
TAATGCATATCTTTTTTGCTTTGGTATGCCGGCCGGCAAATTCAATTTCCGAGATCACCGGAACCTTGATGCCATGCAGCGCCTTGATGATGGGGGCAGAATCGGGTATTCCCGGACTTTTCACCACCTCCGACGCTTTCAGGATCTTCGATGCGGTATGTCCTCCTTCTTCCCAGGAAATGCCATGATGTTTAAGAACGTTTTTGTAACTGCTTTTTATCCCTTTGCTGTCGCTCACAAACACCTTGTATCCCTTTACTGCCGCCAGTACCGCTGCTCCAGTCCCGCTTTCCCCGGCTCCCAGTACCACAAGGGGTCTTTCCATCCGATTCTCTTTACCTTAGTTTCAACGTAATGACCGCAAACACCGCCAATATGATTCCGACGATAAAAAACCGCTGAACGATCTTTGCTTCATGCATCCCCTTTAACTGATAATGATGGTGCAGCGGGGCCATTTTAAAGATCCTTCTTCCCTGCCCGAAACGCTTGCGGGTGTATTTAAACCAGGACACCTGCAGGATGACCGAAAGGTTTTCCACGAGGAAGATCCCGCAGAGCAAAGGGATCAGCAGTTCTTTCCGGATTACAATGGCAAATACCGCGATGATACCGCCCAGGGAAAGACTGCCGGTGTCGCCCATAAAGACCTGTGCCGGATAAGAGTTGTACCATAAAAACCCAATACAGGCCCCAACGAAGGCGGCCATAAACACCACCAGCTCTCCCGTATTTGGTATATACATAATATTCAGATAGTTGGCAAATACCGTATTCCCGGATACATAGGCCAGTATCCCCAGGGTAACCCCGATGATGGCCGAGGTCCCCGTAGCCAGCCCATCCAGTCCGTCGGTTATATTGGCACCGTTCGACACCGCGCTGACAATCAGGATCACAATGGGAATAAAAATCAGAAAGGCCCATTTTTGATAATCCTTTCCGACGAATTTCAGCAAGACGGCGTAATCAAATTCGTTGTTTTTGAAAAACGGGATGGTTGTTTTGGTTGATTTGACCGACTCCACGGCAAAGGGGGTGGCGGCCAGGGATTCGACATCCATTTCAAGGATCTCGCTGGTGGTTTGAAAGGCCAGGTTGGCGTCTGCTTTTTGACGGATAACCACGCCTTCGTGGAAGTAGAGGGTGGTGCCCACAAGAATCCCCAGGGTGATCTGTCCGAGAATCTTGAATTTGCCGTGCAGGCCTTTCTTCTCTTTGCGGAACACCTTGATGTAATCGTCAATAAACCCCACCACGCCCAGCCAGATGGTGGAGACGATCATCAGGATCACATAGAGGTTGTCCAGCCGGGCAAAGAGGATGGTCGGGATAATAATGGCGGCGATGATCATGATGCCTCCCATGGTGGGTGTTCCCTGCTTGTTTATTTGTCCCTCGAGCCCGAGGTCTCGCACCGATTCACCGACCTGCTTTCTCTGTAGCAACCCGATGATCCGCCTGCCCGAGATCATGGTCACGAACAGCGAAAGGATCAACGCCATGCCGGCCCTGAACGAGATGTATTGGAACACCCCGGTTCCGGGTATGTCGAAGGCCTTGTCTATGTATTCGAACAAATGGTACAGCATGGTCCTCTAGCTAAATGCCTCTTTGATAATCAATTTGTCGTCGAAAGGGTGTCGGATCCCGTTTATTTCCTGGTATTTTTCATGGCCTTTTCCTGCCACAAGGATGATGTCATTTTTTCCGGCGATGGCACAGGCTGCATGGATGGCTTCCTTTCTGTTCAGAATGGACAGGGCCTTGCTTCTTGTCTGTGCATCCAGGCCTGCTTTCATGTCCTCCACAATTTTTTCCGGTTCTTCCGTCCTGGGGTTGTCGCTGGTCAAAATCAGCCGGTCGCTGTAGC